>CALROS020000288.1:0-3602 GCA_943369855.1 Chitinophaga pinensis
CTACAGCAAACGAGGTACTGTCGTTCTCGTCGGCAAAGGCGTTACCTTTGACTCCGGCGGAATCTCGATCAAGCCGTCCGCCGGTATGGCGGAGATGAAGATGGATATGGGAGGAGCTGCGGCGGTGATCGGCACTTTCCATGCCGTCGCTAAATTGAAATTGAAGAAACATGTTATCGGACTCATCCCTTCCGTTGAGAATATGCCGAGCGGTTCCGCAGTGAAACCGGGCGATATCATTCGGCATTTCAATGGTAAAACATCCGAAGTGGATAATACGGATGCCGAAGGACGGCTGATCCTTGCCGATGCCCTTTCCTACGCATCGAAATTCAAGCCGTCGGTAGTGATCGACCTTGCCACACTCACCGGTGCCTGCGTTGTAGCTCTTGGACACTACGCAAGCGGAATGATGGGGAACGATCAGGAAACGATGGATGCGTTATCAAAAGCCGGCAATTCGACCTATGACCGTGTATGGCAGCTTCCGATGTACGATGAATATGAGAAACTGATCAAAAGCGATGTGGCGGATGTAAAGAATGTCGGGGGACGCTGGGGCGGCGCGATCACGGCTGGATGGTTCTTGAAAAAATTCATCGGGGATTATAAATGGGTCCATCTTGATATCGCCGGAACAGTGATCCAGGAAGAGAATCAGGATTACATACCGCGCGGCGGGTCGGGTGCAGGCGTGCGGTTACTCGTTGAATATCTGCGATCAGTTGAATGATCTCTCGCAAAGACGCGAAGGCGCTAAGAAGATAGAATCAAAAAACACCAGAAATAGTGCGGTGAGTGCCATTACTATTGCATTCAGGCGGATGAGAAATTGAGGAGGATAAATGACTGAAAATGAAATCTCAAAGATAGTTGTTGATATCGCATATAGAATTCATATCAATCTTGGTCCTGGATTGCTTGAATCAGTATACGAATCAATATTTGCTTATGAACTGAAGAAAAGCAATTTGGAATATCTGCAACAGGTAGAAATACCGGTGATGTACGATGGTACTATATTTAACAATTCACTTAGGATCGATCTGCTCATTGAAAATAAGTAATTGTAGAACTTAAATCAGTTGAACAGGTGCTGCCGGTCCATAAAAAGCAATTATTGACATATCTTAAATTGAGTGGTAAAAAACTGGGACTCTTGATCAATTTTAATGAATCACACATTAAACATGGAATGACCAGAGTCGTAAACAATCTTGAAGAATAATATCCATTTTTATCCTTAGCGTCTTAGCGCCTTTGCGAGAACCAATGCAATACTCTAAATTTACTTCCGAAGTGGTCGTCCGACCGGATGACATCGACATGAACAATCACGTGCACAACACGAAGTATTTGGATTATGTCCTTGCTGCTCGGTTCGAGCAGATGACACGTGATTACAAGATGTCCATGGATGATTTCACGAAACGGGGATTGGGTTGGGTCGTGAGCACATGTTTCGTGCAATTCAAACGGTCGTTGGTGCTCGGAGATACGGCTGTTGTACGGACCGGTATCACAGAGGTCGGCACTGTCTCTGCGAAGGTCGGCTTTGAGATTTTCCGTAAAGAGACAAACAAACTTTCAGCGGACGGATATTTTGAATATACACTTGTGAACCTGACGACCGGAAGATCCGAAAAACTTCCGCAGGACATCATTGAGCGGTACAGCATCTAACATCAGCAAATCAGTATGATCACATTACTCCCACTCGGCGGCGCAAATGATATCGGAGCTTCATGCTATTATTTGAACATCGAGGGGACCGGCGTTATTCTGGACAGCGGAACGCATCCGAGGAAATTCGGCGTTGATTCCCTTCCCCGTTTCGAGCTGATCAAAGAGAAGAATGTCGATGCAGTGCTGATCTCCCACGCACATCAAGACCATATCGATTCACTCCCGTATCTCGTCCAGAATCATCCGTATATCCGTATTGTCACCACGCCGCAGACCCGCGCCGTCGCGGAGATCACGCTGCACAATTCCGTGAACATCCTGCAGGAACAGCTGAAGGATGAAATGGGCATCCGTGCCTATTCGCATGAGGAGATCGATCTGCTCATCCAAAATATCGAGTGGCAGGAGTATCAAAAGCAATTCACGGTGAACGGATACCGGCACTCAGGTTCTGAACCGGTGATCGCATCGTTCCACGATGCAGGACATATCCTCGGCTCCGCAGGGACTCTTGTGGAACATCAAGGACGTTCAATCTTCTACACCGGTGATATCAATCTGGATAAACAGTCGCTTCTTTCCGGCGCCGTCCTTCCCGACCGTCATGTGGATGTCGTGATACTCGAATGCACCCACGGTGCAACTGATTCTGCATTGCTTCCCTCCCGCGCAACAGAACAGGCCCGTCTCGCAAAAGCGGCCAATGCCATTCTCAGTAGAGGCGGATCGATCCTCGTTCCAGTCTTTGCTCTCGGCAAGATGCAGGAGATGCTCTCCATGTTCTGGAAACTGATGCAGAAAGGGACAATGTCCATGACCGACATCTACACCGGCGGTGTCGGCAAGCGTCTATGTTCAGTCTATGATAAGAATCGGTATACCGTCGGTTACAATGATACGGATTTTGTCCTCGGGGATATCCCGCAAAAGGACCTCTACGATATTGAACAGATCGATGATCTGCTTCGTCATCAATGCATCGTCCTCGCCGGAAGCGGAATGGTCATTGAAAATACCCTCTCCTTTAAAATGGCGCAACGCTGGCTGACGAATCCAAAGTCCGGCATCTTCACCGTCGGATACATGGATCCCGGAACACCGGGATACAGGATCAGTCAATCAAGCAAAGGAGACCTGATCCAGCTGACCAATGCTCACGAACCGCAGAACGTCTCGTGCGATATCGATCGGTTCCGGTTCTCCGCTCACAGTAACCGGGACGGGATCCTATCGATCGTTGAAAAACTTCGTCCGTCGACCGTCATTCTCGTCCATGGCGAGCATGAATCCATCGACTGGATGGGGTATTCCATCATGAAACAGTTCCCGAACGTGAAGCTTCACGCTGCCGAGATCGGTAAACAACTGACCCTGTTCGAATAAATCTCTTCATCCTTTTCTCCAATTTTCTTATCTTTTACTGCAGTCATCATTGCACTTTCTTCACGTGGAACGTGTTATTACCATAGCACCATTCAGATGAATATTATGGCCCAGCGCGTCCTCTCCTTTTTCATACTGATCAACGCTGTCGCACTTTTTGCGATGGCTCAGGAACGGATCGTTCGTGAACAGACCGGACCGAGTCCGATCTCGATCGAACAGTATACCATTTCGGGTGATTCAAATGTAACGTTCATTCCCATCCGGCTCCGGTTTGATTTTTTCGTCTTTACCCGCACCACAACTTCCCCATCTTCATCATATGCAGCGGAGGGCGAGATCTCCATTGAGATCCTCGATTCAACCGGGAATTCGATCGCGAGAAAGATCAAACAGATCAATCTGACTGCTGAAGATAATTCCATTGCCGCTCTTCGAACTCAGTTCTACCAGGATCTGTTCACGTTCCGGCTCCCTTCGGGCAGATATTCCATATCGCTTTCGCTGATGGACAAAGAATCGAAACGACGGTA
>CALROS020000289.1:0-3590 GCA_943369855.1 Chitinophaga pinensis
CGTTGGTCAATTGTGTTTCGGTCCCAGCTGCGATATCGAATACGTAAATATTATTGTCGCGGACATATCCGATCTTCTTTCCGTCCGGCGAGAATTTCTGATTGTATTGCGGAACCGTCACGTTCGTCACACGGGAGAATCTCTTCGTGGTGAGATCGTACAAGAAGAAATTCCCGGCGGGCGTAAGACGTGAAAGATACTGTTTCTCCGGCGGTGCGGAGACGAAAAGGATCTGTTTCTCATCCGTTGAGTACAGGTACGATGTGAAGCGGAATGCCGGATCGGATTCGTTGATCTTCAGCTGACTGCCGGAGACGACAAGGGTCTTTGAACGGTCCTTCACATTCACACGGAAGATGCCGACGGACTTGCTGAGCGTATCCATTTCCTGGATGCAATATGACCGTCCGTCACTCATCCACTGGATACCTCTGATGGACTTTGATGCGAATTTTGATGAACCGAAGATATCCTCTACGGTGAATTCCTTGCCGCCTGAATACACTGGAGTTAAGGAGAGGAGAAAAAGCGCAAGGATAAAGAGTCTAATTTTCATTGCAATTCCTGAAGGTATATGGGTAAATGTTACTCCATCCTTTCTGCGTCTGAGGCTGGAAAAATCAGATGAACTGATGGAGTGAAATTCAATAGTTGTGAAAATGTAAGTATTGATTTCAGAGACAGCAAGGGGAATTTGTATGAGAGATTGAACCGTGTTCGTTACTTCAGAAGTTCTGATAAAAAAATCTACCGATGCTTGAGCGCTAATGGGTACAAGACCGGCCGACAGTTAATCATTACTGTATCAATTGGTCGGACTGGCATTCCGACCTCCATTCCGTTAGCACGGTTTAAAACAACACTGCCGCATGCATTCGCATACGGCAGTAATTAATCGTTGGTGGACGCTATAAGATTCCTCCGCCACTAAGTGGTTCCTTCGGAAAAGGAGTGCCGATCCATTCCAAACAATAATCGGCAGAACTTATGACCTTCCCGATGTCCCAAAAGGGACATCGGGACGCTCTAAACCAACTGAATCCTTTAAAACAACACTGCCGCGTGCATTCGCACACGGCAGTGTTAATTCATTGGTGGACGCTATAAGATTCGAACTTATGACCTCTTCCGTGTCAGGGAAGCGCTCTAAACCAACTGAGCTAAGCGTCCTTTTGAGACCAAAAGTGGTAAATCATTCACTGATTTACCACTTTGATATTACAAAATAAGAGAAAAAGAAAAGATTTCCAAGAAATTTATTTTATTCGTGCAAATTCAACACGGCGGTTCTTTGCACGTCCCTCTTCGGTCTTATTCGTCGCGATAGGGTTATTCGGTCCGAATCCTTGCGGCACAAGGCGGGTGACATCTACACCTTTACTGACGAGGTACGCGGCTACTTCTTTCGCGCGGTTCAAGGACATCTTCCTGTTCGAAGCAGCATTTCCGGTATTGTCCGTATAACCGTTGATCTGGAATTTCAGGTCCTTGTCGGTCAGGAGGACAGCAGCGATATTATCGAGCACGAGTTTGGAGTCTTTCGTCAATGTCGCTTTCGATAGCTCGAATGTTATCCCTTCCATGACCACAGCTTTGGTCGAATTCATCTTGAGCGATTCGACAAGTTTCACCGCTTCAACGATCTTCTCTTCCACCTTCAGAGAGACACGCGGAATATCAACATAGGTGGTCTCGAGCGTGAGTGCGTGCGACATGATACCTGCCCTCACATGAATATGAGCATCATTCGTTCTGATGAGACTCTTCTCATTGAAATCGTTCGTGATCACGGCGTAGGCATTCTTATGATAGACCGTATCCTTTTTCGCGCTCTGCAGCATGGCGGAGTAGGTTATTTCGTTGATACCGGGGCGTAATTTTCCGGCAAGTTCCATCGATGCCACCCGAATGAAGTCCAGATCCTCCATCGCCATACCCGAGAGTGCTGAGAGTGATGACGAACGGACCTTCACGGAGAAATCCTTCGATGTCATCGGAACGCCATTGAGTGCAAATGTCCGTTCATCAATGATGAACGCCGATTCCAGCGTATCCAATAATTTCACAGAGCGGAGTTTCTTCGTAGGATCAATGAAGATGGATGTCTTCAGATAGAGAACATCACCGGCGGTAATTGAAACGGAATCAGAAAGATGATTCGATATCCTTGGATTATTCGTGCTGGTCTTGGTCTCCGACGTCTCGATACGGTTCTTGACTGTATCAACGATAACATTTTCCGTAATGATGCGGCTGCTTTCGACGACAATACTATCCTTCGAAACGATCCTGAATGAAGATGACGACGGTATGATCGTCCGTGACTTCGGCATCCTCTCCAGCACAACGGAATAGCTGATCACGCCGTTCATCACTTCCTTCGCACCGCCGAGTTTCCAGATAATGGACCGGTCGCCGGGCGCTGGATTGATCCGCTGTCCGTTATACTTCGCGGAATTCGGGACCAGACGGAAATAGTCCGACAACTGATCGGTCACTTCGATGGATTGGACCGGTTTGTTCCCCGAATACGCGAACGAAACATACATCCGGACCGTATCGACTTTGATCTTCCGCAGTGTATCCTCATACAGGAATTTCGGTTTTGCCTGACGTACGGCGATGAGTTTATTCACTTTCGCGATGGTCTGTGCGATGGAATCCTTCATCGTCCGTTTCAGATAGAAATTCGCTTTCGCAATTCCGCTTTCCGTTACTCGGACGAACCGTGAGGACGGATCCTTCGCGAACGCATTGCTTCCCGCCAACAGTGAAGCATTCTCCGGCAAGGTCAATTCATTGATGCGCATGACATGCTGACCGGGTTTCACTTCGGGCAGCGAATATTTTCCATCGTCACCTGTGATGATCTTTGTGCCATCCTCCATCCAGATCTCGATCCCTTTCACGCCTGTCTCGCCCGCATCCTGGAAGGTATTCCGGTTATCGTCGTAGAATACTTTTCCGATGACAAGACCTTTCTCCGTAAAGACTCCGGGACGAACTGTGATCTGCCACTGAGACGGAGCAGATACGAGCGTTGTGCCGAATCCTGCAACAGCACTGGCGTACGCCGTGTTCACTCCTTCACTTTCCATTGCATCCGCACCGACCGCCAATTGATAGACCAGTGTTGAAGTCTTTGTCGATTGGATCGTATCCGATAATTTCCAGAGCAGCTGATTCAGCACGGGATTCGATTGAGGTTCGATCGCCTTTCCGTTGAACCGGGCGGAATTCTTTACATACTTGAATGAGTACGGCAGCAGGTCGTAGACACCGATGGAACGGATGAACTGCGGACTGGAATTCGTTATCTGCACCTGATACGTGACGATGTCGCCGATCTCGGCTACCTTCTTGTTGGCGGTCTTGACGATCTTCAGGAACGATGAGAGTTCCGGATTCTCATTCACAACGAACATCGTGTCACGGCGAGCTAGGATCGAATCCCCTTTCATCGCATAGGCATGGGAAATGATGGAAATGCCGTTCTTCAATGCAAAGTCGGTGATCAGCTTCAGCGAGACCGAATCCTGTTTCTGCGGAGCGAGTGAGCCGACATAGATCGTCGAGATACTGTCGATGAT
>CALROS020000290.1:0-3590 GCA_943369855.1 Chitinophaga pinensis
AAGATCCTTCAAGGTGAGTGTTGAGAGCATTTCGGTGTAGGTCCTTCCGTACACTTTTTCCATGATGCGGTGTTCGAAGTAGACGGTGAAGCCTTCGTTCAGCCAGAAATCATTCCAGGTAGCATTCGTTACGAGATTTCCAGACCAGGAGTGTGCGAGTTCGTGCGCCACAAGTGCGACCAGCGAGCGGTCGCCGGCAAGGATGGTCGGCGTTGCAAATGTCAGCCGGGGATTTTCCATACCGCCGAATGGGAAGCTCGGAGGGAGAACGAGAAGATCGTACCGTTCCCAGCGGTACGGACCGTACAATTCTTCGGCGGCAGTGATCATCTTTTCCATATCAACGAATTCATCCGCTGCTTTTACAACGACACCCGGTTCTGCATAGACGCCGCTCCTTGCACCGAGGGGGCGAAATTCCAGATCGCCGACCGCAAGCGCGAGCAGGTATGAAGGTATGCGCTGTTTCATCTCAAATTTATAGATCCCGTCCGCGGTGCGTGCCGTAGGATTCCCTGCACTCATCACTGCGAGAAGGTCCGGCCGCGTGCGGATCGTTGCTGAATATGTCATCCGTACACCGGGACCATCCATACACGGCACCCATGTGCGGGCGAGGATCGCTTCGGATTGCGTGAAGAGGAACGGCCGTTCTTTTCCGGATGTCTGTGACGGTTCAAGCCATTGCAGTGCTGCGGCATTCGGTGAGGTCGTGTAATGGATCGTCACCAATTTGGTCTTTGGAGTGATCGTGATCGTGAGAGGACGTCCGAGATAATTCACTTCCTTTCCGAGAGTGAATACTGCGGGAGTTTCGCTTCCGTCCAGCGTGACTTTCGAAATGGTGAGATCTCGCGTATCCACGATCAATTGTTTGGTCTTCTTCTTATGTTCCAGCGACAATGCTGCCGTGCCGGAGAGGGTCTTCGATTCGAAATTGACAGAAAGATCGAGTGCGATATGGGAGACAACGACCTCGCTGCTATTCGCAAATGAGTGGATATCAGTACCAGGTGGTTGTTGTTGAGCCATAACGATGCCTGAAAGAATGTATAGGAAAAGGATGGTTGGTTTCATTTTTTTGCTCCTGTGAATAATGACTGGAACAATATACCACTTTCGAATTATTAAAATCATTCCAATTTATTAACGGACAATATAGTCGTTTGATTCCTTTTAGATATCCGATTACCTTCAATAAAAATTATTGATACCGGTCTCCGATGATAGGTCACATAACGTTCTTCTGCTGCGAGAATAATTACGAATGAAATTATCTTCAAAAATCAACGATCTGCTGCACAGGATGGTCTTTGGAAAAGACCAACATCTGTCGCTGGAACGGAAGATCCAGATCCTTTTGACGTTCCTGACGGGGCTGATGGCATGCCTGGGATTTTTCTTTACAATTGTCCTACAGATGAATCCATGGCTCAAGCTGGTAGCCGCCGTGTCGACTGCATTTATCTTTGCTTTCTTTCTCTTCGCACGGAATTCCGAACATTATCACCGCTCGATCTACCCTCTGTTCATCGGATCCATCATCATGCTTTCGGTAGCATGGCTCTTTAATGCAGGCTATGACGGAAACATCATGACACTGATGTTCGTCTTCTTTTTGATGCTCTATGTGATCCTGCCGCAGCGGTCCAGACCGGTCCTGTTCGTCTCCTATATCGTCCTGATCAGTGCACTCGTCATTGTGCAATACAATGTTCCCGGTATCGTCATCGGATACGATAATGAACGACAGCGGTTCATCGACATGCTCTTCTCAAATCTGTTCTATCTTATCCTGTTCTATTACCTGATCGATGTCATTGTCAAGAACTATGTAGCTGAGAACAAGAAGACCGCGCTCATCAACGAAGAACTCCAGAAGAAGAACTCCGAGATCGCCGAGAACATCACCCGCCTTGAAGAGAGTGAAGCGAAATTCCACCAGTTGTATTCACTGCAGCGGCTGATGGGTGATACGATGCCCGATCTGATCTGGGCAAAGGACCTTGAAAAAAAATATATCTTCGTCAACAAAGCGATGTGCGACACTCTTCTGATGGCTACTGATACCATGGAGCCGATCGGAAAGACCGACATGTTCTTTGCAGAGCGAGAGCGGGCGCTTCATCCCGAGGATGCGGAGTGGCACACATTCGGTGAGTTGTGTCAGGACTCCGATGAAGTGACACTCCGGGAACTGACGGAGATGCAGTTCGATGAGTTCGGGAATGTCCGGGGAACATTCCTCTATCTTGATGTGCGTAAGGCACCGCTCTATGATGCCGACGGGAAGATGATCGGGATCGTCGGTTCCGCGCGGGATGTGACGGAACAGAAAAGGACCGAGGAGATGCTGCAGCTCTCCCATCATGCATTGGAGAGTTTCTCGGAGTTCCTTACGATCACCGATCTGAATGACAGATTCACCTATGTGAACCAAGCGTTCGTCAATGCCTACGGATATTCGAAGGAGGAGATCCTTGGAAAGACTCCGGAACTTCTCTGGTCAAACAACAACAGGAAAGGATTGATCGAAGAGATCCTCAGCCAGTCAAAGGTCGGAAATTGGACCGGTGAAGTATTGAATATCACCAAGGACGGACGCGAGTTCCTCATTACGCTCAGCACATCGCAGGTGAAGGATCCGTCCGGGAACATCATCGGACTCGTCGGCATCAGTAAGGATATCACACAGCAAAAGCAGGCGGAAGAACTGCTGCGGACGAGCGAAGAACGGCAGCGGTTCATCATTGAATCGCTCCCCGTTGCGATCTATTCCTCTCCGGTCGATCCCGAGATCGACACGAACTGGATCAGCGGTGATGTCCTGAAGATCACCGGCTACACCACCGAAGAGTACCTTTCCGAACCGCATTTCTGGCGGAACAGGATCCATCCTGATGATCTCACAGCAGCGATCTCCTCATATTCCGAAATGCATGCCGACACAGAAATGATCCTTGAATACCGATGGAGGCATAAGGACGGTCAGTATCATTGGTTCCAGGACAGATTCGCCCTGAAGATGACCGAGGGACAGAAGGAATACTTCGGAATCATCGTCGATATCACCGAACGGAAACAGATGGTGAGGGCGCTTGAGGAGAATGAACTGAAATACCGCAGTATCGTTGAGAATCTTCATCAGGTCTATTATGAGGCCGACAGCCGAGCGATCATCACGTACTGCAATCAGGAGCTCTTCCTGTTCTCAGGATTCACGCAGGAGGAATTGATCGGAACGAGTGCACTGCGGTTCGTCGTGAAGCAACACCGCCAGCGGGTCTCCGATGCGTATGATGAATGGAAGAAGGAACGGAGAGATCATTCGACGATCGAATTCATTGCGCAAATGAAGACTGGTGAGCGCTTCTGGGTCGAACAGTCAACGCACTTTGAATTCGATGGTGACGGCCGCTTCATTAAAGGCGTGAACATCGTCAAGAATATCGATCAGCGAAAAGCAGCGGAGGACGCGCTGAAGAATTCCGAGATCTTCTTCCGTTCCGTGTGGCATCATTCCGCGAGCGGTATGCGGATCACGGATGTGAACGGTACGGTGATCCGGGTGAATAAAGCGTATTGCGATA
>CALROS020000291.1:0-3571 GCA_943369855.1 Chitinophaga pinensis
ACCATCGCACGCGAAAGTCAGGGCGGAGTGTATATCCATGCGGGACCGGAGATCGGTGTCGCGTCCACGAAGGCGTTCACGTCGCAGCTGGTCGTTCTGTCACTCATTACATTGTTGATCTCGCGCCAGCGTCATTCCATTTCGGATGAGACCGCGACGCTGATGTGTAAAGAACTTCTCGATCTTCCGAATAAGATCCAGCAGATATTGAAGTCCACAGAGAATATCGAAGCGATCGCAGAGGAGTTCAAGGGGGCGAACAATTTCCTGTATCTCGGCCGCGGATTGAACTTCCCTGTAGCACTTGAAGGAGCGCTGAAATTGAAGGAAATATCCTATATCCATGCCGAAGGATATCCTGCAGCGGAAATGAAACACGGTCCTATCGCTCTGATCGATGAGAATATGCCGGTGGTGGTCATCGCACCGAAAGACAGCACATACGATAAGATCCTCTCCAATATCCAGGAAGTGAAGGCTCGGAAAGGGAAAGTGATCGCGATCGCAAATGATGATGATCCGCAGTTGGTCTCGTTGGCCGACCATATCATTAAGGTGCCGCAGACGATCGATCTGCTCTCACCGATCATCAATGTGATCCCGCTGCAGTTATTGGCGTATTTTATTGCCGTTAAGCGGGGTTGTAACGTGGATCAGCCGCGGAATCTCGCAAAAAGTGTTACGGTGGAATAAGCAGAATATGTTGTTTCAACCGATAAAACTTTGTATTTTTAGACCGATTACACAACAATACAGAAGGAAAAATCCATCGTGGCAACTGATTATCGCTTCAAAAATACAGATTGGGCATTGATCCTCGGAGCATCGAGCGGTTTCGGCGGCGCAACTGCCGTGGAACTGGCCCGTCACGGAATGAACATCTGCGGCGTCCATTTCGACCGTGCAGCGACCATTCCCAATGCTGAAAAAGTAAAGGCGGACTGTGAAGCGCTCGGCGTAAAGACGCTGTTCTTCAACGTGAATGCTTCGGATGCAGAGAAACGGAAAGAAGTGATCGATTCTCTTATGCAGAACGTTACTGCAGATGGTAGAGTGAAAGTGTTGATGCATTCACTCGCGTTCGGTTCATTGAAACCGTTCGTGTCCCGCGATCCGAAAAATCAGCTGACCCAGGCGCAGATCGAAATGACGATGGATGTGATGGCCAATGCACTCGTGTATTGGACCCAAAGTGCGTTCAATGCCGGCTTGTTGAAAGAAGGAAGCCGCATCTACACAATGACCAGTTCCGGCGGTCACACACAATTCCCGGATTACGGTGCAGTTTCGGCGGCGAAAGCTGCTTCCGAATCGTACATCCGCCAATTGGCGCTCGAACTCGGACCGCTCGGTATCACGGCAAATGCGATCATGGCCGGTGTCACCGAAACAGCAGCATTGGCAAAGATCCCCGGCGCAAAGAAGATGATCGATCTTGCGTTATCGAAGAATCCGGCGATGAAGCTGACCACCCCCGAAGCTGTCGCAAAAGCGATCGCATTGCTCTCGCATGATGATGCATTCTTCATCTCCGGGAATACCATCGGCGTTGACGGCGGTGAGGATATCGTTGAATTCGTCGGCGATCAGACAATGTCAAAGTAACGGATGGAAAATATTCTATCACAACGAATACCGCCGGTCACCGGCGGTATTGTTATTTATGGATGACATCATCATCAACGGCCGTATTACCATCCCTTCCTCAGCGGTGAGTTTTCGATACACCCGCAGCGGAGGGAAAGGAGGCCAAAATGTTAACAAGGTCTCGACGCGGGTTGAATTGCTCCTCGATGCAGCGAAGATCCGTGCCGGTGAACGGCTGATGCAGCTGATCATGTCCCGGCTGCAGAGTAAGCTCGATTCGGATGGACTGCTCCGCATTGTCTCACAGGAATCCCGCAGTCAATGGCAGAATAAGCAGACGGCGATCGAAAAATTGTCGGCTCTGATCGAAGCTGCCTCTCAACAGGACCCGTACCGTGTTGCAACAAAACCGTCCCGCTCATCAAAGATCGTCCGTGTCGAGTCAAAGAAGAAGACGGGGGTGAAGAAACATCTCCGCAGCAAACGGTTCGATATGGATCATGATCAATAGAACGATGGGATCTTGTTTTTAAATATGAATCGCTTTGACCGTCGATCCCGGTGCGTGTGTGCGGCGCAGAAGATGATCCTGAGCAGTTTACCGTTCCGCAAATCGCAAAGATTTCGTATATTATTCAGCTATGGAAAAAGAATACGTCCGTTCTCTCTTTGATAAGATCGCTTATCGATACGACCTGCTGAATCATTTATTGAGCGGCGGAGTTGATCTGTATTGGCGGCGTGCCGCCGTTCAGAAACTGGTCCCGCTTCAGCCGAAAAAGATCCTTGATGTCGCAACCGGAACGGCGGATTTCGCACTTGCAACGCTTCGTCTTTCACCGGATGAAGTGATCGGTGTCGATATCTCGGAATCTATGCTTGAGGTCGGCAGGAAGAAGATCACCCAAAAGAATCTTACGCACAAGGTCCGTTTGGAATCGGGTGAAGCTGAAGCTTTACGGTTCACCGACGGTCAATTCGATGCCGCGATCGTCGCATTCGGTGCCCGCAATTTTGAATTCCTCGATAAAGGACTTTCCGAAATGAACCGCGTTCTGCGGCAGGGCGGCAAGATCGTAGTGCTCGAATTCTCCAGACCGCGGGTATTCCCTTTGAAACAACTCTATTTCCTTTATTTTAAACACATCCTGCCGTTTGTCGGCCGCATGATCTCTAAGGATCGGGAGGCATATCAATATCTTCCCGACACTGTGATGAAATTCCCGGAAGGGAATGATTTCCTGGACCGTCTCCGCACGGCTGGTTTCTCATCACTGGAAGAACAGCGTCTCACATTCGGCATTGCCACCATTTATACCGGAGTAAAGAACACATGACAGAACGAGTAGTGAAAGTCGGACACAGCCCAGATCCTGATGATGCATTCATGTTCTACGGACTTGCCAGCGAGAAAGTGAAATTGGAAGGGATCAAGATCGAGCATATGCTTGAGGACATCCAGTCCCTGAACGTTCGTGCGATGAACGGCGAACTTGAAGTGACGGCGATCTCCGCGCATACATTCCCATATGTTGCCGATAAATATTGGATCATGGTGACCGGCGCTAGTATGGGGGAAGGATATGGACCGGTGATCGTATCGAAGAAATATAAGTCTCTCGAAGAACTCAAAGGGAAGACCGTTGCCACGCCGGGAAAACTGACAACGGCGACACTGCTCTTCAAGATCTTCACCGAAGGGATCACAAATGTCGATGTGCCGTTCGATCAGATCATGGACAGAGTGAACAGCGGTGAGTTCGATGCCGGTCTTTTGATCCATGAAGGACAGCTGACATATCAAGCGGAAGGTTTCAACAAGATCCTTGATTTCGGTGAGTTATGGGATGGGTACACGAAGGGTCTGCCGCTTCCGTTGGGTCTTGACGTCGTGCGCAAGGATCTCGGCGAAGAGATGGCGCGTAAGTTGTCGAAAGGATTGAAAGAGAGTATCCATTACGGATATACTCATCAGGCGGAATCT
>CALROS020000292.1:0-3566 GCA_943369855.1 Chitinophaga pinensis
CCTGCATGTCGGCGACTATGTGCTGGTGAACAAATTCATCTTCGGCGCACGCACTCCCGAAAAATTCCTGTATATCCCCCTTCCGCATTTCAGCTTTCCGGCACTGCGCAGCGTCCGCCGCGGCGATGTATTCGTCTTCGAATTTCCCGGTGAGCCGAACGAGGTCATTATGGTGCGGAATCTCTTCCTGGTGAAACGCTGCGTGGGACTTCCCGGTGATACGGTGGATGTAACGGAAGGGAGTGTGCGTGTGAACGGACTGCGGCTGGATTTCTTTGAGCGGGCAAAAGAGGATTTCTCTCCGGTGACTGTGCCGTATCAGGGAATGAAGATCGCATTGAACGAACGTACGTTCAACCGATGGAAGGTCTTCATCCTGCGGGAAGGAAGCACAGCGGAGATCCTCGATGGGAATGTGGTGATCGACGGAAAGCAGACCGATTCATATACCGTGAAACGAAATTATTATTTTGCATTCGGCGACAACATCAACAACAGTGCAGACAGCCGCGTGTGGGGATTCGTCCCCGAAGAGAATATCGTCGGAAAAGCAATGATGGTCTATTTCTCGAAGAACGATCAGGGAGTTCAGTGGGGAAGGATTGGAACGGTCGTGAAGTAAAAATTTTGCAATTGCAAAATTACAAGATTGCAAGATTGTTAGCACGTGAATCCTCCACCCTAAATCTAATATCAAGCATCCAGCATCAAGCACCAAATTCGAAATCACAAATTCCAAATTTCAAATAAGTATCAGAATCCAGTGCCGTTTCCAATAAATCATATTGTGTTTCAAGTAGTCACGCTGAGCGACGTCCCGACGATGCTTCGACTCGTCCAATACATTGGACTCGCTCAGCATGACTGTCGGGACGGAGTCGAAGCGTCTAAAATAAAATGCAAATTTACTTTTGAGAAACGGCTCTAGCATCCAGCAACAAGCATCTTTCACAGATCATAGTTTTACATTATCAACTACCCGTGCCCAGTCTCTACCTCCATATCCCGTTCTGCGAACACAAGTGCATCTATTGTGATTTCTATTCCATCGAGAATATGGATTCGAAGGAACGGTTCCTGAAGGCATTGGAGACCGAGATCCGATTGCGTGCGGAACGCTTCGATCACACGCAGACCATCGAGACGATCTTCTTCGGCGGCGGCACTCCGTCGCTGCTGACGAAACAGCAGTTCGAACGGATCTTTTCCCTGCTGCACAAACACTTCCGCATCGATCCGGGTGCGGAGATCACCTGCGAATCGAATCCCGGCACCGTTGAACTGAACAAACTCTCCGATTTCCGTGCCGTGGGATTCAACCGCGTCAGTTTCGGCATCCAATCCTTTCACGATGACGATTTGAAATTTTTGACCCGCATCCATTCTGCCGAGGAAGCGGAGCGTGCAGTGGAGAGTGCATACCGTGCAGGATTTGAGAACGTTTCCTGCGACCTGATCTTTGCACTTCCGAATCAGACACCGGAACGATGGAAGGAGAATCTCCGCCGTGCCATTGCACTCAAACCGAAACACATCTCCGCCTACGCGCTCATCGTTGAGGAGCAGACACCGCTTGCGACCATGGTGAAGAATAAAGTCGTTGCACCGCTTCCGGACGAAGAGGATGCAGAGCTTTATGAGATCACTATTGAAACACTCACGTCACACGGTTACGCACAGTACGAGGTCTCGAATTTTGCGCAGCCCGGATTCCTTTCCCGCCACAATTTCAATTATTGGAATCATGAGGATTATATCGGCTTCGGACCGTCGGCGCACTCGTTCTGCAAGGATTCATCAACGAGCGGCAAGCGGTGGTGGAATGTGCGGAGCATCCAAAGTTACTGCGATGCGCTGGAGCGGAACGAATTCCCGGAATCCGGGAATGAATTCATCGACCGGAAGAAATTCTTCACTGAGGAGATCTTTCTGGGACTGCGAAGCACAGGGATCGATCTGAAAAAATTGTATCCGCTGTACGGCGAAGATGTTCTTTCCGTCAGGACGAACGAGATCGCTCAGATGGAGCGCGAAGGTCTACTCATCACGTCAGCCAATAATATTTCCCTCACCTCGAAAGGATACGCCGTCTGCGACGAGATCGCAGCACAGCTGATCTTCTAAAGATTCACACCGAGATTCAATCCGATCTTTCCGTAACTGAAATTCGCCGAAATATTCTTGATGGAGATGTTCACCGTCCGCTGTACGGTGGGATTCACGCTGAAGTCCGTGTAGACCGTGGAGAAGAGCGGGAATGTGCTGATCTCAATGTCCGGCATGAGGAAATAGGAACCGTCGATGCCGATGGAGATGTTTTCCGTGATCCTCTGATCGAAGGAAAGGAAGAGCAGTGTTGTCAATGCGGTATGTGTCCCCGATGTCGCACCCGAAGCGCTCTGTCCGTAATACGTGGAGAACTCCCACGCGGTCTCGATGGTGCTCATGCCGAATCCTGCTCCCGCCGTGAAGGACCGGTCGTCATGGCCAGCATTGCTGTTCACCGAGGAATAGGCGATGTGCGCGGTATAGGTCGAAATGGATTTGCTGAAGGTGAGATAGATATTCGTGTAGTACGAATTCACATAGCTGTAGAGTGACGCGTTGAATGCCGGTTTCGTTCCGACCAGGTCGCCGAGTGAGGAGTAGGTGATGCCAGCAAAGATGTTCTCGCGTACAGGATGTTCGATCTGAAGCAGCACTCCGCTGCCGGAACTGTTGTTCCCGCTTCCGGAAGAGAAGAGACCGCCGGAATTTTCATCGATGTAGTACCCTTGATCCTTCAGTCCTTGTCTGACCCCGTCATCGCTCCCGATGGTAAAGAAATTATAGGAGATCTTTCCCCTGAGAGAGACACGGTGAAAGTCGGGATGGTCCCGGTATTCTTCCTGCGGTTGCCCGGCATTCCCGAAATTATAGGCGAATCCGAGCCAGGGAAAGAACGGGAATCCGTCGCCGCTTGACTGCCTGCTGGAGCGGAAGAATCCGAGGTCCGCCGCAAGTTTCTCGCTGAAGAACCGGAATCCGAAACCGTAAATGATATTGTCATCGAAGATCCAGTTCTCGGTGATCAGCTTGAATGATTCCGATGTCTGCAGTTCGCCGCCGATCACGACCAACGAACTCTGGTCCTGCGCTGTCGGGATCCGTGCGCTGAATGTGACGGAGCCGCGTTCATTTCCGAATGTTCCCGCGGCGTAGAAAAGCGATGTTCCTTCATCCTTATCACCCGTCCCAAAATATAATCCTCCAACGGCGAGTGAGACATTCGGCGTATTCACAAGGGAGAACTTCGGGGCCAGATACAGCAATTGAGAGTTTGCACCGGGAATGAGGGACATTCCGCCGGCAATGGAGACATTCCCGCCGATCCCCATGGCAACAGTGGGGAAGAAAAGTTCATAGGCAGAGAAATATCCCTGTCCCGCACCGATCGGACGAGCGGTCGGCATCAGGAAGAGTCTCGTGCGGTTCGGATCGACCGAGTATTTTGCCTTTTTCAGTGAATCAACAGACGGTGCCGGAACGGATGTCAGTGATGAAGGAGAGTACGGATACTTGAAACG
>CALROS020000293.1:0-3504 GCA_943369855.1 Chitinophaga pinensis
ATCGTCTATCAATTCTCTCCCCAGCACGCCGTCGGTACCTCCATGGCGATCGTTGCACTGAATGCCATCTCCGGGACCGTTGCATACATCCGTCAAAAACGGATCGATTATCAGACGGGACTCATGTTCGCTGCCGCGACACTTCCCGGGTCATTCTTCGGCGCGTATCTGCTGCAGCATATCTCTCGAGCGGTATTCGATATCGGTTTCAGCATCTTCATGATCGCAACAGCGGCGTATATCGGCATCCGCAAACAGAATGCTGTTGAAGAGATCGACATAACAACATTTCAACGTCCGAATTACAGTAAACCGCTCGGACTTGTGATCAGTTTCTTTGTGGGATTCGTTGCGAGTATGGCGGGGATCGGCGGAGGAGTGATCCATGTTCCGGCCATGATCTATCTCTTCTATTTTCCTCCGTTCATTGCCATCCCGACCTCGCATTTTATCCTCGCTATTTCAGCCACGTTTGCGGCTGCAAGTCATGCTTCCATCGGAGAGGTGGAGTGGAGTTTCATCCCGTATCTTGGAACGGGCGCAGTGATCGGTGCTCAGCTCGGCGGGGTTTTATCGCATCGCATCAAAGGGAAGTGGATCATCCGCGGTTTATTGACGGTGATGGTGTTGGGGGCGATACGATTGATATTGAGGAATATTTAGCAACATTTGCGTTCGCAACAAACGCATAATTAACGAATTGATTTAAAACACCACAGGCCATGATTGAAATCATGACCTGTGTGTTTTTATTCGAACATTGATGCCATGACTCGAAGTGATGGCATCAATAGATTTATTTCTTCTTCAATCCCTTCACGATCTCCTTCGTTTCCATGGCGATCATCAATTCCTCGTTCGTCGGGATCACGTACACGCTCGCCGTCGATTTCGCTGAGCTGATCGCTTTTTCCTTATCCTTGGTATTATTGGCGGACTTGTCGAATTCTATTCCGAGATATTCCAGATTCTCGCAGATGGCTCTGCGCACATCGGGTGAATTCTCACCGATACCGCCGGTGAATACGAGTGCATCGAGTCCGCCGAGTGCAGCAATGTAGGAACCGACATATTTCTTCACACGGTAGCAGAAGATGTCGAACGCAAGTTTTGCCTTCTTGTTCCCTTCATTCATCTCCGTGATGATCTCTCGCATGTCGCTGCTGACGCCCGAGATACCCTGGAGTCCGCTGTGTTTATTGAGCAGCGTATTCGCCTCAGAATAATTCAATCCTTCCTTCGCCATCACATACAGGATCACGGAAGTATCAATGTCGCCGGAGCGTGTTCCCATCAGCAAACCTTCGAGCGGTGTGAATCCCATGGATGTATCGATGGAAATTCCTTTGTCGATGGCAGCCATGGAGCATCCGTTGCCGAGATGACAAGTGATGATCTTCAGTTTCTTCAGGTCCTTCTTCAGCAGTTCGCTGGCACGCTGAGCAACATACGCATGGCTTGTGCCGTGAAAACCGTAACGGCGTATCTTATACTGAGAGTAGAGTGAATAGGGAATGCCGTAGATGTATGCATGCGGCGGCATATCGTGATGGAACGCAGTGTCGAACACACCTACCTGAGGGATATCCGGAAGATGCGCCTGACATGCATTGATACCGCGAAGGTTGTGCGGATTGTGCAGCGGAGCGATCTCGAAATTATCGCGGATCCCTTTGATCACCGCATCGTCGATCAGCACGGACCCTGTGAATGTCTCTCCGCCGTGCACAACACGGTGACCGACGGCGTGGATCTCGGACTTCGACGTGATCACGCCGTGATTCTTGCTGAGCAGTACGGCGAGGATGTATTCGATCGCCATCGTGTGGTCAAGGATGTCGCCGCTGATCTTGATCTCGTCGCCGTCCTCACGCAGATTGGTGAGGACCGCTCCGCTCATACCGACGCGCTCAACACTTCCTTTCGCCAGAAAATTCTTTTTGTCAACATCGATCAATTGATACTTTACGGAAGAGCTTCCGCAATTCAGGACTAATATATTCATAGTTTCTTTCCATGGTCATCATATTTGAAAAATCCTTCGCCCATCTTCTTACCGAGCTTTCCTTTCCGCACCATCTGCCGAAGGAGAGGGCAGGGACGGTATTTCGCTTCGCCGAGCTCGTGGAAGAGTGAATCCATCCACGCCAGCACTTCATCGAGTCCCATCATGTCCGCAAGCTCCAGCGGACCATAGCGGAATTCATATCCGAGCCTCATTGCGGTATCGATGCTCTCCGCGGACGCGACGCCTTCCATCAGGATGTACATCGCTTCATTCAGCAGCGGGATGATGATACGGGTCGTTACGAATCCGGGATATTCGAACACTTCGATTGGTGTCTTGCCGAGCCGTGTTGCGAGGGACTGCACGAAGTTGAATGTCTCATCCGATGTCTTCATTCCGCGGACGAGTTCAACGAGCGGCACTTTCGGTACAGGATTCAGGAAGTGCATGCCGATCACCTTGTCCGCCCGTTTCGTTGCAGCGGCAAGTTTTGAAAGATTCAATGTTGAGGTGTTCGAGATCAGAATGGTCTCCGGCGAACACAGCTGGTCCAGTTCGTGGAACAGTTTCCTCTTGAGTTCGAAGTTCTCATCCACCGCTTCGATGATGATGGGAATGTTCGCAACAACGGAGATGTCCGTTGAACCTTTGATACGGGAGAGGATTGCGCGTTTCTCGCTCTTCGTCATGGTCCACCGCTGGATGTCATTCTCCAGCGATTCTTCCATCACGCGGATCTGATGTGCGAGTTTTTTTTCCGATTTTTCCACGACCACGACTTCAATGCCGGCGGTGGCGATGGACTGCGCTATTCCCTGACCCATGACGCCTAATCCCACCACCGCGATGGTGTGAAAACCGTCCGAATCTTTCTTAGAAAGGGTAATATCGCCCAAAATTTCTGAAAACTGATTGGTTATCATAAATTAATGTGATGCTTTAGAGTTCATTTGTATGCTAAGGTGAATTAATACAATAGAATATCGCAATTTCTGCGCCAAGTTTCGCAAATATTTTCTTTTCAAAAGCTTTGAATTTCAAGGTAAATTGAGATATATTAATAGAGAAGAAGAGCTGATGAAACAATATTGTTCGCAACATTGTTAATATTCGCAAGTTCTTCTATTTTTTTGGAATGAAATAGGACTATGCAAGTCGTATTTGAATTAACCCATTATGCTGAAGTTATCAAAAAAAGTTGAATACGGTCTCATCGCGATCCGTCATATTGCGTCGGTGAACAATCAGATCTCGACTGTGAAGGATATTGCCGAACGGTATTCCGTTCCGTCCGATGTTCTGGCGAAGGTGATACAGAAGTTGACGAAGGGAAAATTGATCACTTCACACCAGGGAGCAATGGGAGGATATACTCTTTCCCGCAAAGCTGATGAGATCTCCGTGATGGATGTGATCTCGGTGATCGAAGGGACGCAGGTGGGGATCGCTCAATGTTTCGCTGAGGAGCCGCAGAATTGTTCCATCTTCGAGAACTG
>CALROS020000294.1:0-3492 GCA_943369855.1 Chitinophaga pinensis
ATGCTTTCTTCCCGTGTTCCTTGGCCTGCAGTTTCGCTGCGGCATACAGCCGGGTCCTTTCGTCGATCATATTCACGATCCTCACCGGCGGCAGTACGGCATTGTCCGCTCGTTCCGGAAGTGAGAGCAGTGTATATTTTCCGGCGAGAGCATTCGAATATGATTCCATGGACGGTGTTGCGGAACCCAGTACGACCACCGAATGATGAAGTCCGCCGCGCATGATGGCGACATCCCGTGCATGATAGCGCGGACTGGCATCGAATTGTTTGTAGGATGACTCGTGCTCTTCGTCCACAATTAGGAGGCCGATATTCTTCAGCGGTGCGAATAATGCAGACCGCGGTCCGATCACGATGGAACATCGGCCGTCATGAGCCATCTGCCACGCATCATACCGTTCGCCGTCGGACATTCTGCTGTGCATCCACACTACCAGGTCGCCGAAATGCAGCTGGAAACGCTTCACGGTCTGCGGAGTCAGCGATATCTCCGGGATTAGAACGATTGCCGTCTTCTTAAGCGACAACGTATGACGAATGGCTTCGATATAGACCTGGGTTTTACCGCTTCCGGTAATTCCATGCAGCATGAAAGTTTGACCGGATCCGGCACTGATGGCAGTATTGATCTGTCCGATCGATTCTGCCTGTTTCGGATTCGGCTGGATCATGAGTCCTTTGCTGATATGATCATCAGCGGCGAAGGATGTTCTGCGTGTGACATCTTTTTGAAATAATTCGATCAATTGTTTTTGAGCGAACGATTTCAATTGGGTCATCGACGCTGAATGTTCTTTCAGGAATGCCCGCACGTCCGTTTCTTCGCCGGTCATTGCATTGATGATCTTCCACAGATCATTCTGCTTTTTGCTGCGGAAGTTCTCCGACTCAGAATTCTGCAGCCGCTTGAAGAACCATTCTTTCTTGGTCGAAGGTTTTCTGGAAGCGATCTCTTCGATCGTTACCGCGCCGCTCGTTTCCAATTCTTTTAGGACCGAATAAAGATTTTTTATCCCTGATTGTTTGCGTAATTGCTGCAGCGTCAAAGAACCGTTGGATAATAAAAGGAGAATTTTTCTATGCGGCATTCCCAACGAAGTATCCGCAGATACGGCATCTTTCAGCGATATCTTGCGTTTGCTCGTCTGTGAAAGTCCGGTCGGAAGGAATAAACGGATTGTCTCACCCAGCGGAGTATTATAATAGTCCGAGATCCAATCGGCAAGGGACAGATCTTCGGCGCTCATCAGCGGTTTCAGATCAACAATATCGATTACCTGTTTCAGGACCATTGACGGCTTTTCCGCCGGGAATCCGGTCACGATCCCTGTGAGGATCTTCTTTCCGAATGGAACGACAACAGCGGAGCCGACCACGACAACAGCCGTTAAGGATTCCGGGACTGTGTACGTGAACTGCTGTTGTAAAGGAACAGGAAGTGCAACGGAGATCAGTAAAGGGGTCATTGTTTCAGAAAAGGTTCAAGATAGTGCAGGAAACGTTCGGTTGCGCCGCAGTTCTCGCGGACGAATGATTCAGAGACCGCGCCGGACCTGTTCCGCAGATCGGAGTTGTCCAACAACGAACGTAATGTTCTGTAAAGACTTTTTTCATCGGAGATGACAAATCCTCCTCCGAGTTTTGCCAATTCGACCGCCTCCTGGGAATTCGTATGCTTCGGTCCGTAGATCACCGGCTTTCCGAAGACCGCCGGTTCAAGAACATTGTGGATCCCCTGTTTGAAACTTCCGCCGATGTACACGACATCAGCATACTTATAAAGTGCTACAAGGATCCCGATACTGTCGATCAAAATAACTTTTTGACCCGCGTAATTATTCAATTCCGAAAACCGGATATAGGAGATCGAATCTGTCAGTTCTGATTCCAGTTCTTCAAGATGCTCAACCGTCGGCTCATGCGGCACGATGATCGTCAGCAGCGAAGGAATGTGCTGCTGTAATTTCAGCAGCACCGGAATGATCACACTGTCATCTTCCGGCCAGCTTTGTCCAACGATGAATATTTTTTTATTCTCAATGATGGCAGGAGAGAGCAAGACCTTTGATCGGGCATCGATACTCCGCATCATCACCTGATCGAACCGTGTATCGCCGATCGCCTCCATAATTGGTGTCGTCAAAGCGAACTGCCGAAATGCACTCAGATCATTTTTTGAAACGGTCAGAATGTGTGTGAAATTATTATAGAGTGCTTGATGGAATTGCCGGGACACCGGAAGCGCGCGCGGTGAATGTTCTTTCATCGTTGCGTTTGCGATCATAGTCGGAATATTATTTTTGCGCAACGCGAAGATCATGTTCGGCCAAATATCATAACGAACCATGACCGCAGCATCCGGTCGTATCATTGCAATGAATCGGTTCACCGCTCCGTACGAATCGAACGGGATGTATGAGATGATGTTCGCTGCTTTATAATTCTTCGAGTTGTCGAATCCGGAGGGAGAGAAGAATGTTGCAATGATATCCGTGGACGGATACCGCAGTTTGATCGCAGCGATGATCGGTTTCGCCTGCTCGAATTCACCGAGCGACGATGCATGGAACCATATCCGTTTCTTGCCGGAAAGTTTTTTTAAGTTCTCTTCAAGGTCGCGGAAAAGAAACTTCCGTCCGTTGATACCTCGGCGGATCTTTGAATTGAGCAGACCGCCCAAATGAAATGCGCACCACAGCAGCGGGACGACGACGATGTTATACAGCAGAAGAAAAGAGATCATAATAAAATATTTCTTCAATATAGAAATAGCAGGAGAGGAGTGCAACGAATAGGACTGATTAGTCCGATATACTCATTTAATGGGGATTCAGCGGGATCAACCTTAAGGAATTTTAATGTCATGTACGAAGAAATACTTGACATGTGAGTGAACTTATGTTATATTATTAACTCTTCAATGTGACACGAAGAGATGTTCTTTGAGAAAAGTTTAAATTGGTAGTTGACAAACGGAAATAATTGTTGTATATTTGTAACCCGTTTGGAAACAAACCGACGGTAATTGTTCTTTGAAAATTTGTGTGTACGGCTCAACAAGTCAAAAACTAGACGTTTCATTTATACAAATTCTCATAGTTGAAATAAAGAAATTTATTACAATGGAGAGTTTGATCCTGGCTCAGGACGAACGCTGGCGGCGTGCCTAACACATGCAAGTCTGGGAGAATTGGGTAGCAATATCCATTGTAAACCGGCGCACGGGTGAGTAATATATAGGTAATATGCCTTTTGGTTTTGAATAACCCCGCGAAAGCGGGGCTAATACCGGATAATACAGCGATTCCGCATGGAGTTGCTGTCAAAGCTTCGGCGCCAAGAGATTAACCTGTATCCCATTAGATAGTTGGCGAGGTAACGGCTCACCAAGTCTGCGATGGGTAGCTGATCTGAGAGGATGATCAGCCACACTGGAACTGAGACACGGTCCAGACTCCTACGGGAGGCAGCAGTGAGGAATATTGCGCAA
>CALROS020000295.1:0-3492 GCA_943369855.1 Chitinophaga pinensis
GAAGCGACCCTGACGCAGCTGCTGAAGGATGTCTCTGCATTCGAGACCGAATTCAAACCGCACCAGGAATTCCTGAACAAAGCGATCTTTCCGGACGGCTATGACGGACTCATTGACCGGCTGAAACGCTCCAAAGAACTTGCCGAGAAAAAGATCCGAGCATCACAACTGGAAAAAGAGATCTCTTCGCTCAACGATCAGGTCCAATCCTTAAAAGAAGAGAACGCAACACTCCGCTCACAGCTGGCGAAAGCCCAGGCGGAACTCGCTTCTTTAAAGAAGACCATCGCAACGCTGCAGGACGAGATCCAGAAGCGTGATGAAGCGGTCTTTGCATTGGTGGACAGTCTCTTCGTGAAGTACGATACGGATGCGATCTCCGGAACGGATATGAAGAAACTCTCCGTCCTGGAAAAGAAGAATGTTGTTGCCAGCATCAGACGTTCAGTGACGGACAACATCATGTTCCTTTCTTCCGCATCGTTCTCGCCGCAGCAGATACCGCAGCTGCTCAATGAACAGCGCCGGTTCGAATCATCATGGAAAGGGGTCGGACAGAAACTTGCCAAAGCGTACGTTCCCACATCGATCCAGGCAAAGGAAGTGGCGGAGATCAACGGCCTTATCGGCGGCTGGCGAACACTGACGGACAGCACTTTCTGGAAAGGGTTGAACGAAGTCTTCGCGCAGGAAAAACTTCCGATCGTCCCGTTCTATAACGGCGAGCAGATGTATGCGAACATCATCAAGTTCATCGATGAACAGACGCAGAACAGTGCGAACCGTCCCATCGAAGAACGGTCCGCAACATTCGAAGCATTCGCCTACAACACGTGGGGAAGCAAAGTAAAACCGTCGTGGATACCGGTGATGGTCCGTCACGGACTGTTCACGCAGGAACAGATGGCGGAGATCGATGCAAAAGTGAAATCATGGTCCGCCGGCACGAAGCCGATCGAGAGCAGCACGATGTCGTACATTCTGATCGCGGCGCTCGTGGTGGCGGTGTTTGTGGGGGTCTATCTCGGCACACGGAAACGAACAGCATAATTATTTTCGCAGTACACGTTATTCCATCCTTAAGGAGGAGTCAATGAAACAACTAACCATTCTTTTGCTGAGCGCGTTCGTGTTCACGTTCGTCTCTGCACAGGAGCGTTCCAATTCCGAAGTGAAGCGGGACTTTGAAAAAGAATATAAATCCCTGCTGAAATCCATCAACGATGCCGGCACACCCGACGAGATGACCAAGGTTGGAGAGAAGGTCGCGGCACTGGAAGCGGAATACAAACCGTACAGCGCATTCCTGAACAAAGCATTGTTCCCCGATGATTTCGACACGAGCATCGATAAACTGAAAGCGCAGTTCACCTATTCCGAACAGAAGGTAAAAGCGATCGGCGAAAGCGCTGCGCGCATCGCCGAACTGGAAGCACAGGTCACCGTGCTCACCGAACAGGTCGGAAAACTGAACGGCGAGAATGCTTCGCTGCTTGCACAATTGAAGAACGCGAAAGCCTCCATCGATTCACTGAAGGGTGTCGTAAAGACCCTGCGCGAGAACATCGCGAAACGTGATAAGGCGGTCTTTGCGCTGGTGGACAGTATGTTTGCACAGTACGACAAGAACATCCAGCCGAACGGCGATGTTCGGAAGAATCAGCAAGCGAAGCTGGAGAAGAGCAACGTGCTCTCGAACGTGAAGCGTGCGGTTGCGGACAATCTTGAGTTCCTTTCCTCCACACTTCTGTCCGGCTCGGACGTTGCGAAATTGTATGCGGAACAGCGCACATTCGAATCCAAATGGAACGGTGTGAAGAAGCTGATCGGCGACGCATATCTCTCCAACAAAGAGAAAGCAAGCGAGATCCCGGCGATCGATACGATGATCATGGATTGGCACGCAAAGGTGGACGATGCATTTTGGAAAGCGCTGAACAATACCTTCTCCGCGGCAAAGCTGAATGTAGCACCGATCACCGCCGGAAGCGATATCCACAACATCCTGGCGAAGTTCATCGACGACCAGGTGACCGGAACGGCACCGAAGAGCGATGTTGCTCCGTATGATGTGTATCTTGCCTTCGAGAAGATCTGGTCCGAAGAATTGAAACCGGTCTGGGTGCCCGTGATGAAAGAGCACAACATGATCACCGACGCGAATGTAGCGGACCTCGACACGAAGGTGCAGCTCTGGTATTCCAAAGTGAAGCCGGGCAACTGGCTGCTCTACGGTCTGATCGGATTGGTCGTTATCGCTCTAGCGTACATTCTGTACAGCCGCATGAAGAAACCGGCAGCAACAGCATAACATTGTAGGACGATGCGGTGCATCGTCCGAAACATAATGTAGGGACGTCATAATATGACGTCCCTACAATGTTTTGAATGGAGATGAACGATATGCACACACACGAATTGAAGAATGCCCCCGAGATCGGCAAGACGTATACCTGCGTGCTGAACGATGTTCCCGTCTACGAAGCGACGATTGAAAAAGCGCAGGGATGCTGGGCGACCGTAAAGGTCGTGAAGCCCCTTCCCGGAAAATTCGAACGCCACTACAAAGCGGGACAGGAATTCGATATTAAAGTGCAGTTCTATGATTTTGTGGAGCAGCAGTAATATTCAGGACGATCCGTCGGATCGTCCGAAAAAAAGGAAATCATGATCCAGCCGAACCCCGGATTTTATCGAATCTGGGGTTCGTCATTTTAAAAGGAGAAATTATCACCAAAACATTATGTTTTGAGCAAATTCATCACATTGCATTTTTAATTGAATTAGTATTGAAACTTTTCTCTTGCTTATACGATATTAAGATGATATCATTCCAATATCAATATAAGAAAGGGGTTTGTTATGCAGACTATTGTTGAAAAAAGTGCCAAAAAAATGAATGGTTATGTTATGCTGTACCTGGTCCTGGCGTTGTCCGTTTTTAACATTTACTGGCTGGTGATGATGATCCGTCTTGAATTGCCGTCGATGCTGATTGTGTTCATCCCGCTGGTGATCGCGAATTTCCTCAGCTTCAGCGGATTCTTCATTGTGCAGCCGAACGAAGCGCGCGTACTGGTGATGTTCGGTAAGTATGTCGGCTCGGTCCGCGAAGCAGGATTCTTCTTCGCAAATCCCTTTGTCACAAAGAAACATGTCTCGCTGCGCATCCACAACTTCAACAGCGAGCGGATCAAAGTGAACGATCTTCACGGCAATCCGATCGAGATCGGTGCGGTGGTTGTCTATCGCGTAGTGGACTCAGCGCGCGCGTTGTTCGACGTGGAGAATTATGAGCAGTTCGTTGCGATCCAAAGCGAAACCGCGATCCGCGCGCTGGCATCGGAGTATCCGTACGATTCACACGAGGATGATAAAGCATCGCTGCGAGGTAATCCGACGGAGATCGCCGAGTCGCTGACAAAACAGGTGCAGTCACGGTTACAAGTAGCGGGTGTGGAGATCATCGAAGCACGCATCAGCCACCTGGCG
>CALROS020000296.1:0-3485 GCA_943369855.1 Chitinophaga pinensis
GATATCACCCGGACCGACCAGATACTCTTTCGGATCGACCGGACCATCCATAATGACGGAGATCAGCGTTCCTGCGGTTTGCTGCTGCTGCGGTTTCGTATTCGAGTTCTTCGTGTCATCTTCCCGGTCACGCGTCTGCGAAACGGCATTCACCGCGCTGCAGCACACTATAAGCACCGTCAACAGTAATGTTCGGATATTCATCTCTGGTTATTTCCGTTCTGAATATTGTGATTCATAATATTTTTTATAATCCCCGCTGATGATCCTCTCCCACCATTGCTTGTTCTGCAGATACCATTCGATCGTCTTTTTGATGCCGCTCTCGAATTGATACGCGGGCACCCAGCCAAGTTCATTCTTGATCTTTGCCGCGTCGATCGCATACCGTTTATCGTGTCCCGGACGGTCCTTCACGTACGTGATGAGCGATTCGGGTTTACCGATCTCTTTCAGGACCAGCTTAACGATGTCGATATTCTTCCACTCATTATGTCCGCCGATATTGTAGACATCCCCGACCTTCCCGTTATGCAGCACCGTATCCAGCGCTGAGCAATGGTCCTCTACATACAGCCAGTCACGAACATTCGAGCCGTCGCCGTACACCGGGATCGGTTTATCATTCAACGCATTCGCGATCAGCAGCGGGATCAGTTTTTCGGGAAATTGGAACGGTCCGTAATTATTCGAGCACCTGGTGACAACACCGGGGAATCCGAACGTGTGCTGATACGCAAGGACGAGCATGTCGGAGGAAGCTTTGCTTGCGGAATAAGGACTGTTGGGATGGAGAGGGGTCTCTTCCGTAAAATATCCGGTTGCGCCGAGCGAACCGTAGACCTCGTCCGTTGAGACGTGAAGGAATTTTTCGATGCCAACCTCGCGTGAGGCATCGAGCAGGACCTGCGTGCCCACGACATTGGTATGCACAAAGATCGCAGGACCGGTAATGCTTCGGTCCACGTGGGATTCAGCGGCAAAGTGAACGACCGAATCAATAGCATGTTCGCGGAACGCTTTCAGCACTGCCGCACGGTCACAAATATCCCCTTTGACAAACGTGTAGTTGGGATGTTTTTCGACCGCAGACAGATTCTCAAGATTCCCGGCATATGTCAGCGTATCAAAATTTACGATCTTGTATCCAGGATATTTGTTCAGCATGAAATGAACAAAATTACTCCCAATAAAACCGGCTCCGCCGGTAACGAGGATGCTTTTCATTTGTCCTAAAATTTACTATGGAATTTATGAATTTAACAAAATCTGCCAGTATTTCCAACGAATATCAGTACCGGAGACGACGTGAGGACCGGATGCCGACAGTACGGTCGTTCAGCAAGCGGTCAATAATGCAGTAACAATTTGGGCGGGTAATTCCTCGATTTGTTGGAATAAATTACATTTTTTCAGGACAAGATACACTCAAAATTTTGCATCCGTTCGCAATCACGATCTTGGTCATCAAACAGACCGTCAACCGGGACTGCATCAGTTGTTTATCGTCATTGATCACACGGTGTTCATGGTAGAAACGATGGAATGTTTCCGCCACTTCCCGCAGATACGTGGTCAAGCGGTGCGGTTCAAAGGATACAGCACAACTTTCGACAACTTCCGGGAATTCCAACAGTTTCTTGAGCAGATCGATCTCTTCCTTCTCTTTAATAAGGGAAAAATCGGTATTGGAAAGCATCGAATCGACATTATTCACTGCGATACCGTCCGTCGCAGCGTGGCGAAGGATGCTGGCAATTCGTGCGTGGGCATACTGCAGATAATAGACAGGATTCTTATCGGATTGTTCCTTGGCAAGAGCGATATCGAATTCCAGATGGGTGCCGACGGAACGCATCACAAAGAAATATGCGACGGCATCTACACCCACTTCATCGATCAGATCATCCAGCGTATAGGTCTTTGCATTCCGTTTGGACATCTTCACGATCTCTTCACCGTTCACGAATGAGACCATTTGATGGATGATCACTTTCACATCCTTCGTTTCATATCCTAATGCCTGAACGCCGTTCAGCACATCGGGGATCGTTGCGATATGATCGGCACCGAAGATGTCCACGATGAGTTCGAATCCTCTTCGGAATTTTTCCCGGTGATACGCGATATCGGGAAGCCGATAGGTCGGCTCACCGGTGCTCTTCACAATGACTCTGTCCTTGTCCGCCCCGAATTTCGTTGCGCGGAACCAGACCGCTCCTTCAGCATCGTATGCCAGGTCCTTCTTCTTGAATTCCTCGACCACTTCCGAGATCTTTCCCGTCTTATAGAGGGAATCCTCATTATAGAAGACATCATGCTTCACATTGAGCCGGGCCAGCGTCTCTTTGATCTTCGTGAAGCACCACTCTTCACCGTAATTCTTGAAGAACGTCCGTTCAGGATCGCTCTCTTTCAACGAATCACCTTTCAGTGCGATGATCTCTTTCGCGATATCGACGATGTATTCTCCTTTATATCCCTCTTCAGGGAAAGGATAATCATCACCAAGTTCCTGCCGATATCGTGAGTAGATGCTCTCCGCCAGCGTCCGCATCTGATTGCCGGCGTTATTGAAATAGTATTCCCGGGTAACGGTATGTCCGGTCCACTCGAGCAGATTTGCGATCACTTGACCGAGCAGCACTTGTCTTCCGTGACCTGCATGCAGCAGTCCTGTCGGATTCGCGCTGACCCATTCGAGATTCGTCTTCTTCCCCTTGGCTATATCGGAATGTCCAAAGGAAGAATTCTGCTTCAGGATCTTCTTTGCACTTTCCACCACATATCCGTTCGCGAAACGGAAGTTGATGAATCCCGGACCCGCGATCTCCACTCCGGAAAGGAATGAATCATTGATCGAAAGTTTCTCCACGATGGATTGTGCGACCTGGCGAGGATTCTTCCCGACGGATTTAGCGAGGATCATGGCAACATTCGTCGTGAGATCGCCGTGGGCTTCTACTTTGGGTTTATCGAACTTCACATCGACAGCCGGATACTGTAATTCGGCAAGGATAGCGGAGAGCTGATGCTGCAGCTGTTCGGTCATTTTTTTACTGTCTTCTTTCGGGTGGTCGGTTTCTTTTTCGGTTTTTCGGACTTCTCTTTGGCGGCCGGTTCATCGCTGACATATTCGAACTTCGCATCGCCCCATAGTTTTTCCAGATTGTAGAATTCGCGCGTTTCTTTATAGAAGACGTGAGCGACCACATCGACAAAATCGAGCAACACCCAGCGTCCTTCGGAATAGCCCTCTTTCCGTACGGAGGTCTCGCCTTTTTCGAGCGCTTCGTTCTTAATGGCATCGGCAACGGCCCGCGCCTGTGTATCGGAATCGACCGAACAGACGACGAAATAATCGGTCATCGTGGTGAGTTTACGAAGATCGAGAATTGTCACATCAAACGCTTTCTTGCTCAGTGCGCCGTTGGCGATGAGCTTTGCAAGGGATTTCGAGGTCACGTTGCTCCTTTGGTTACTTC
>CALROS020000297.1:0-3480 GCA_943369855.1 Chitinophaga pinensis
CACCAAGTTCTTCATCCTCTTTCCCGCCGACGATCAGCAGTTCATATCCGGCTTCGGCCAGCATCACTGCCGTCTGAGCATACCGTTCCGCCGGCCATCGTTTAGTGTTCCACACTGAACCGGGAGCGATCGCGATCATCCGTTCCTGATTCAACAGTTCCCGTTCGAACAAAAATTTGTTGATGTACTCTTTATCCGATTTGGACGGATACAATCGCGGCATTTCACGGTCAGGATTCTGGATACCGAGCGGCTGAAGAAGCGAGATGTTTCGGTCGATCTCGTGGAACTTCTTTTCGTAGCGAACAACGTGGTTAAACAGGAACGATAAGGAGGCAGTAGAAAAACCGATCCGTTCCTTTATTCCGCTCAGGGTGATGATCATCGATGTTCTGAACGAACGGTGCGGAACAACGGCAAGGTCGTAATCTCTTTTATTCAGGAAGACGGACATCGCTGCGATCCCCTTCAGACCTTTTTGTACTTTCCGTTTATCATATTTGATGATGCTGGAAACGGCCGGATGATTCATCAGGAATTCGGCCGCGGCAGGTGTCGTAACAACATCGATCTCCGCTGCGGGGTAGCGCATATGAAGCAGCTGGATCATCGGAAGCGTAAGGATCACATCACCGAGGAACGCTGTCTGAAAGACGAGTATGCGTGCAGGCTCTTTCATTGAACCATGTCCTTCGCTGCTGCTGCAGCCTGCTTCTTCATGTATGATTCGGTATGTTTCCACCGTTTGTGCATCCACAGCCAGTGCTCGGGATGCCGCCGTATATGTTTTTCAAGAACGCTCACATGACGCTGACTGATCTGCTGCATTTTCTCTTCCTGCGTTCCGCTCAATCCTGTCGTATCGATCTCTTCCAGGTCGATCCGGAATTTCCCCGGTCCTTCGCGGACCAGTAATCCGATGATCATCGGGGCACCGCTTCTCACCTGCAGCACCGCCGGTCCCTGATGCGTCGATGTCATGCGTCCGAAGAATTCAGTGTAGATCCCGCTCTCCGGACCGCTCTGATCTGCAAGCAAAGCAACCGTTTCATTATTGGATAATGCACGAAGTGTCTCACGGAATGCACGTTCCATCACCACTGCCTTGTTCCCTAATCTGGTCCTCATGTTCGTCATGAAACGGTCAATGTGTGGATTTCGTTGTTTTTGTACGATGATCGTATAGGGATTGTTCGAAAGGACGGGAACGGAAATAGCGAGTATTTCCCAATTGCCGTAGTGCCCGGAAAGAAGGATGAGTCCTTTCTTCTTTTTCAATGCCTCTGTGATCTTCCGGCTGTCGGGAAACGAGATCATCCTCTTCAGATCGTCGGCACTCAATCGATCGAGATACAGGATCTCAAAATATGCAGTAAAGAGATTTCGGTAGGAACCTTTTGCAATGGATCGGATCTCTTCGTCGGTCTTTTCGGGGAACGCGTGGCGCAGATTGGAAAGGACCAGTCCCTTTCGCAGTCCTATTACAGAGTAGATGAAGACACCAAAAACATCACCCAGTTTCTGTACGGTGTTGAAGCTGAAGGATCTGATGAAAAGAAGAAGAATGCGGAAAAAGAAGAACTCGATCGTGTTTTGCATGGTTGAAAATACGAAAGACTCGTTGGAAATCAAAAAAGGATGAGGGATACAGCAGGAATTTATCGGGCCTTCAGCACGACCATGGTGATATCATCGGACTGCGGTGCTCCGAGTGTGTGACGTTCGATCTCGTTCTTGATCGCGGCAAGCGTATGCTCTGCCGTGCCGTCACGCTGCAGCCGAACGAACTCCTCGAGGCGTTCCTCGGTATAGTCCACACCGTTGATATCCATCGCTTCACTGACACCATCCGTATACAGGATGATACTCTCCCCTTTCTCCAGAACGATACTCCCTTCTTCATACGGGATCATCGTTTTCATCACACCAAGGATCAGTCCCCCTTCAGAAAGCCGCTGCACGCTTCCGTCTTTCCGCAATACGATTGGCGGATTGTGTCCCGCATTCACATAACGGAACGTGCGTGTCGCCGGGTCGATCGATCCCCAGAAGAAGGTGATGAATTTATCGGAGCCGGTATTCCTGTAGATCAGATCGTTCACGCGTGCCGTGGCGATCGACAGGGAAAGATTGAACGGCACCAGTGCATGCACGGTCGCCTGCACATTCGCCATCAGCAGTGAGGCCGGTGTTCCTTTACCCGAGACATCGGCGATCACGATCATGTATGTACCGTCCTCCGTCGGGATCACATCGTAGTAATCCCCGCCGACCTGTTTCGAGGAGATGTTCACCGCTGCGACATCGAATCCTTTGATCACCGGTAACTCCCGCGGCAGCAGTCCCTGCTGGATCTCCCGCGCGATCAGCAGTTCACTCTCCAGTTTCTTCTTCTCGATAGCGTCATCGAACAGCCGGGAATTCTCCAGCGACACGAACGCAAGGTTCGCCAGCGAGAAGATGAATTCCAGATCGCTCTCGGAATAGATCCCGCCGCGGAGTCTCTCGCCGAGACAGAGCACACCTTTCACTTCGTTCTGCATCTGCAGCGGCACCATCGCAACGATCTTCTCGTGTGCAAGATGTCCGCGAAGTGTTTCATATTTTTTCTTTACCGGGATTTCTGAGACGAGCAGCGGAGAAGAAACGAGATCGAAGATCAGTGCTTTATCCGTTTCAAGGTAACTGCCGGAGATCTTCGAATAGATACTCTTCCCTTCTTTCAGACAAATGGCATACCGGCTCGTGCCGACCTGCCCCATCAACGTCAGCGAGAACAACTTGAGCAGTTTCTGCTGATCGAGGATGCCGCCGAATTCCTTCGCCAGTTCGAACAACGTTTTCAGCTGATGGACCTTTTCGTCCAGGGACCGGTTCACCTTCTTCACATCGGCGAACGAAAAACTCTTCTCGATCGCGGTCGCGGAGATACTGATGATGGTCTCGACGAATCTGCTCAACTCCTGATCGATGGGCCGTTTTGCATTCTCGCTCACACCGAAATATCCGAGGATGTGTTCCTGAGAGACGATCGGAAAGAGGTAATTGATCCCGTTCGAACTGAGCGGTTCACTGAACGACGCATCGATCCTCGTCCGTTTTTTTCGAAGAGACGGGAATTCTATCTGCTGCTTCAGGAAATTCTTCGGGACACCTTTTCCGTTCGCGACGGCGAATCTCTTCCTGCCGGAATGGAGAAGGATCACCGCTTTCGTTGTGAGCAGTTTGCCCATCAGTGTTAGGAGCAGTGAGTCGAGAACAAAGGAAAGATCAAGGGAGGAATTGACAATGTTGCTGAATTCGAACAGCGATAACAATTCTGATTCGGAACGTGATGTCTGGGGTCGGGTCTTCACGGTATTCGTCAGTGAAGTGTTTTGGTCATGCGGAGCACATTCCGGTCGTTCTGCAGATTGAACTCTACTTTATCCATGATGCGTTTCATCAAATACACTCCGAGACCGCCGCGGCGGTAATGTT
>CALROS020000298.1:0-3473 GCA_943369855.1 Chitinophaga pinensis
AACGCCAGGCCTCGACCAAACAGGTCGTTGATATCGCCTATAATCTGATGAAGGAATATGACGAACGGGTCCAAAAAGGGGAATTCACGCTTGCCGAAGGACAAAAACGGTATCTCGACCGCATCACTAAAATGCGGTACAATACCGATGACTATTTCTGGGTGAACGATATGCATCCCACGATGATCCTTCATCCGATCAAGAAGGAGCTGAACGGGAAGGATCTTTCCGGGAACAAGGACCCGAACGGAAAACATCTCTTTGTGGAGATGGTGAAGGTCTGTTCCGAACGGGGTGAAGGATTCGTGAATTATGAATGGCCCAAACCAGGATTCGAAAAGCCTGTGCCGAAAATATCATTTGTCAAACTCTACCGGCCATGGGGCTGGATGGTCGGCAGCGGCGTGTACATCTATGATATCGATTCCCATGTGAATGAGGCCCGCGTCGGTGTATTCCTGGGGATGTCCGTTGCAACGCTTGTGGCACTGGCGCTCGGATTCTTCGTCGGCGGATTGTACAAAAAATCTCTGTCGGAAGTCGTCGCTAAAATGGACAACGCAGAATTGAATACACAGTTCAATTCCAACCGCGCGGATGAGATCGGCGCACTGCAGCGTTCGTTCGATACGTTCGTTCTGAATATCCGTTCGACGCTGATGCAGGTCGCCGAATCGTCGTCGTCGCTGTCCATGGCAACGGATGAGATCAAGCGGGGGACGGAAGAACTTGCCGCGGGAAGTCAGGAACAGAGCTCGCAGGCGAATGAAGTCGCTGCAGCGGTTGCCGAGATGACCTCGACCATCACGGAGAATTCGAAGAATGCGAATGTCACGACCACAACGGCTCGTCAGGCGAAAGAGGCGGCGGTTGCCGGCGGAACAGTGGTGAAGGATACGATCTCCGGAATGAAGGAGATCGCCGATGTGGTGATCCGCTCCGCAGAAACGGTGCGTACACTCGGAAGGTCGAGTGATCAGATCGGGGAGATCGTTTCCGTGATCAACGATATTGCCGACCAGACGAATCTGCTTGCATTGAATGCTGCTATCGAAGCTGCACGCGCAGGTGAACAGGGACGGGGATTTGCCGTCGTTGCGGATGAGGTGCGGAAACTCGCCGAACGGACAACGAAAGCGACCAAAGAGATCGAATCAATGATCAAGAATATCCAGACCGAGACGAAAGAAGCGGTCATCGCAATGGAAGTGGGAACGAAGAAGGTGAACGACGGGATCGTCCTGGCGGACAAAGCGGGTGAATCGCTGAAAGAGATCGTCACCGTCAGCCAGAACGTGACGGATATGATCGTGCAGATCGCCTCCGCAAGCGAGGAGCAGACGAGCGTCTCCGAGCAGATCAGCCGGAATATCGAAGGGATCAATTCCGTTGCACAGGAAAGTTCCAAAGGAGCGCAGGAGATCGCACGGGCGGCAGAATCATTGAACCATCTTTCCACTCAGATGGAAGAACTCATTGCAAGATTCAATCTTGATCCGCAGTCATCGGTACAGCAGCAGCGTACGGGGACGGGCCGCAGCGTCAGGAAGCATGAACAATATTCATATTCAAAGCGCAACGGTCACGCTGTTACGGCATGACGCCGCACGGTCCATTGTCACACGGTGAAAAAATTTGAAAAGACACATATGAAAACACGACGTTCTCTTAATGTTCAGCAGAAACTGTATCTGTTTCCCGCCATCATCATTGGAGTGATGTTCATTGCATGGGGGTGGTATTCCGAGGTCAATCAGGGGAAAGAATCCGAGAACGCATTCCGCGGTCAGCTTTCGGTGCTTGCCCATACATCCACCTTCATGAGCCATGGTTCCGCGGAACAGCTTGCCCAGGAAAAAGGATGGGAATTCCACCGCGTACTGGTGGACGGAGATAAGGATACGAGTTCCTTCGGAAAGTGTGAACAGCGTGCAATGTCTATGCTTAAATCGGATGCGACGCTGAAATCGTATGAAGAAAAGGTCCCGACCGATTCAGCGCAATTACTGGCGGTATTCGTTCCGGCAAGGATCCAAAGCGAATGCTACACATGCCATAATTCGTCCGGTATCGATATTTTCGGTGCCAAGAAAGAGGGGGATCTGGTTGCGGTCTTCGGTGTCGCCGGTTCACTTCAGGAAGTGGAAGCACATCAGGCAGAGATCTTCTATCTGACAGCGGTCATCTGTATCGTGTGTGTGATCGTGACCATCGTTGTCATTCGATCCACATCTCATAAGATCGTTGTTGGTCCTGTCCTGGAACTTTCCCTCCAGTCGGAGAAGATCTCGACGGGAGACCTGCGTTCGATGGTGACACCGCATCTTGAGAAAAAGATGGGGAGTCAGGATGAGATCGGCGCCTTGTCACGCTCCTACAAGACCATGCTCGATTCACTCCGCTCGCTCATCCTTCGGCTGATGGACTCGTCGAACTCCGTCGCATCGGCTTCACAGCAGATCAGCAGCACATCGGAAGAGATCGCTGCCGGAACATTCCAGCAGTCATCGCAGGTGGGAGAGGTCTCAACGATGATCGAAGAGATGTCGAACTCCATTCATAAAAATTCCCAGAATGCCGTTGAAACGGCAGAGACCGCCCGCAAAGCGAGCCAATCTGCCGCGGGAGGCGAACTGCTCGTCCGCCAGACCATTGAAGGGATGAAACGGATCGCTGTTGTTACCCGTGATTCTGCAAAGACGGTGAACACGCTGGAGCACTCCAGCGAACAGATCAACGAGATCGTGTCAGTGATCGACAGTATCGCTGACCAGACCACGCTCCTTGCGCTCAATGCCGCCATCGAAGCGGCACGTGCCGGTGAGCAGGGACGTGGATTCGCCGTCGTTGCGGGTGAAGTTCAGAAATTAGCGGACCGGACCACCTCCGCCACGAAAGAGATCAGCGACATGATCAAGAAGATCCAGACCGACACGCGCGAAGCGGTCCGCTCGATGGATGAAGGGACCCGGGAAGTGGAAAAAGGTATCGCGCTGGCTGAGCAGGCCGGCACGGCACTTATGGAGATCAAAACGACCTCCGAACAAATGAGCACCATGATCGGACAGATCGCCGATGCCAGCAAGGACCAGGCAGTGAATGCGGAACAGATGACGAAGAATGTTGTCTCCATTACGAGCATGACCTCGCAGACCGCAACCGGAGTTCAGCAGATCGCCCAGTCACTCGAGGAGCTGAGTAATTTGACCACGACACTTCAGGATATCGTGAATAACTTCACGTTGGATGGACAGGAAAACGACGAGAGCACTTCGTCCGGCCGTTCGCACGGTTCCGGTGCTGAACATTCGCCGGCACAGTATCACGAAGATGCATACGGAGTTCAGGAATATGCACATGCATAACATTTCCTATTGATGAACAGGTCGCGAACATTCAACGCACAGACTTTTTGATGTACATATATGTCATGCACTTTAACCGCGACAAGAAATAATATTCTATTGAACAGC
>CALROS020000299.1:0-3460 GCA_943369855.1 Chitinophaga pinensis
TGGCCGATGGTCGAGGAGATATATTCCTGATGGCGTTGGTCAAGTCCGGATGCAGACGACGAGAGGACCTTGTTGACGTATGAAACGGTTTTCTTCTTGTATTGAGCGTTGGCAACAACAGCGGTAAGACAAAACACAGCAATAACGAGTGCTATCTGCTTGATCATATCTCCTCGGGGTTATGTTGAGTGATACTGCAACGGGAAGGCGGGGTTGTTGTGGGTGTTCACGGGATCGAACCGCGGACCTCCTGCTTGTAAGGCAGGCGCTCTGAACCAGCTGAGCTAAACACCCGAAAAACGCTTACAAATATAAAAAATAAATCAACCTCTTCAAAGGAGAAAGTTCTCTGCTGGGTCCGATAAAGCCGTTATTGCTGAGGATATTCGAGAAGGAACCGGTCCACGGCATCACGCCAGTCCGGTATCTCCATGCCGAGATCGCTCTGAAGCTTGCGATTGTCCATCGCTGAGAAGAGCGGCCGTTGAGCAGGACTCGGGAATATGCTCATCGGTACAGGAATGATGATCGAACGAAGCGAGAGTCTTTTTGCGATATACCGTCCCCACTCATAGCGTGAGGCATAATCGGAATTCGTCAGATGATACAAACCGGTCAATCCTTTTTCGAGGGAACGGAGTGTGATGTCAACAAGATCGATCGTACTGGTCGGTACGGAGACCTCATCCGCCGTCAATTTCAGGATAGGATTCTTCTGTGACCATTGAAGCATTTTATGGATGAAGTTCTGAGCACCGTTGCCGAAGACCCAGCTTGTGCGGAACAAAAGATAGTTCCCTCCGGTACGAATGACCGCTTCTTCACCTGCGCGTTTTGTCCTTCCGTAAACATTCAGAGGAGTCGGAATATCCGATTCAGTATACCGATCCCCTTTGGCACCGTCAAAGACATAATCGGAACTATAATGGACAAAGAAGATATTCTTTTTGCGGCAGAGCTCTGCAATGGTATTGACGGCCGTGGTATTGATCAGGAGCGCGGTCTCAGACTGCTGTTCTGCAAGATCAACTGCATTGTAGGCCTCGCAGTTGATGACCACTGCGGGCCGCACGGAATCGAAGAATGACGAGAGGATCTCAACGGAAGTGATGTCGCAGTCCTTTTCGTCGGGAGCAATGACCGTCCCGCCGCGATGAGCGATCTCCTTTGCGAATTGTTTACCGAGCTGGCCGTTGGCGCCGAGGATGAGGTATGATTGGTTGGATTTCAGTGGAATGCTCTGTTATTGCATTGTTATGGAGTTATAACGTTGCTTTCTCTGTGCCCTCAGTAGCAAACGCTTCCTAGTACGCACCGCGCCCGAAGAATACTACCGGTATCGTTTCGAACAGAATCTCAAGATCGAATAACAATGATTGATTCTCCACATAATAGAGGTCAAGCAGGATCATATCTTTGAATTTGATCTCACTGCGTCCTGAGATCTGCCATAGACCGGTCATTCCCGGTTTTACCGATCCGCGTTCTTTGATGGCATCCCAAAAATCATCACTCTCATTCACTTTTTCAAAATCTTTCAACGGAAGAGGACGTGGTCCGACAAGACTCATATCGCCTTTAAGCACATTGAATAGCTGCGGCAGTTCGTCGATGCTCACTTTACGGATGAACTTCCCAACGCGGGTGACACGCGGATCGTTCTTCATCTTGAACAGCGCACCGTCGGACTCATTCTTATCCATCAGTTCCTGTTTGATCTGTTCGGCATTCGTCACCATGCTCCGGAACTTGATAAAATCGAATTCGTGACCTCCGCGGATCGCACCGCGCCGCTGGAGGAAGAATATCGGACGTCCGCTTTCGATATAGATTGCAACGATGGTTAGAAGGAAAATAGGGGCCAGCACGAGTATGATGATTGACGATGCGATGATGTCAAATGTCCTCTTGAGAAAATATTTGAGCAAGCGTACTCGCGAACGCACCGGGGTCGATATCGTGATGCCTGCGATGTCATAGATCCTGGATATCTTCAGCAGATCCTCCGCGTGCGGTGAGATGATCTTCAGCTTCACTCCCCGTTTCAAACTGAGTTCCTTCAGATATGAATACCCGTTCAGATTGAACTCAGTGGACGGGAGGAAGATGCGGTCGATTTGGTTCGTCCCAATAATGGCATCGATCTCGTTCTGACTGAACTGCGGCAACACGGTCTGTTCCAATACCTTTTCCTTTACGATGAACCCTTGGGTCTTATATCCCATCTCCGGGAAGGAAGTGAACCGGAAGAAGAGTTTCTCTGCTTCCTTATCGACCCCGACGATCAGGGAATTGTGAACCCCGTAACCGATCCGCTGGAAGTAGAGATTGATCCGTTTCAAAAAGGCGCGACCGACGAGCAGCAGGAGAGGCAGTGTGACCACGAACGTGATCACGGATTTTTTTCCAACAAACGCCTGTGCAAAACTATTGAGTGCTAGAGCGATCAGAACGCTGATGACGAACGCTCGCGCAGTGATGAGGTTCTGTAGGCGGAGACTCATATGGAATGACCCCCGGTAGAGTCCCAGCATGGAAGCGATGAGCAGGTAGATCACGGTGAAAACAAAGAAAGCGATGATCAGATTCTGATCCGGCGTTACATATTTGATAGCCTCACTCCACTTGAGGGAAAAGATCACAAACCCGCAGGTCCAAATAGCAAGGATATCCACCGTTTGCGAGATGAGAACAAATACTATTTTCCAGTTTCGTTTGATCACAGATAGATACGCATTATATATATCAAGAAGTCACCGTGCGGAACTTTGACCGCATATTTTGGATGAACGGTTGATACTTGTCTCTGACGATAATGTACGCCGTCGAGAGAGAGAGAGAGAGCAGGAACATCGTTATGACGATGATACTACGTTTCGGTCCCTCTTTGATGGTCGTTCTTCGGGCAGCATCAAGGATGTTCACGATCGGCATTGTGTTGATCTCATCGATCTTGGCGAGTTCCAACTGTTTCTTCAACTCGACAAATACTGTGGAATTGATCTCAACATCCCGGATCAGTCGCTGCTGTTCCAATAATAATTGCGGTGAACCGGTGATGACACGATTCCTTTCCCTGAAGTTTTTCAGCGAATTTTCTGCCGTAATGAGTTCTACTTTCACATCCGACAGCCGTTGTTCTATCCATTTCCTACGTTCGGAAGCACTCGATATCCGTTTGGTCCTGATGAAATCATCGAGATTGACGAGCACCGTATTGACGATGTCTGCCGCGAGTTGGGATTCATCTGAAACGAGGGATACGGTAAACACCTTGGTCTTCTTGTCCGCAGAGACCTCAAGGGACTTGGAGAGGAGAAGATATGCGCGGTCGTAGTTCTTTTGAGCATCCTCATCGTCAAGTTTGTAATACTGGATAAGATTCACGGAATCTTTGAATTCTTTCGAATAATATCGTTTGAAGATCACGTTCTTCAGGACGGCATCGCTCAAAGCAATC
>CALROS020000300.1:0-3458 GCA_943369855.1 Chitinophaga pinensis
CGGATTCTTTGCGAACTTCACATCCTCTGCTGCATAATACTCATGCAGTGCGGTGACGACATCCTGATACATCGGTTCGCCTGCGCCGCCCGGTTCTTTCGTCCGGTCGAGCACGGCGATGGATTTGGTCGTCTTCGGGAATGCTTCGATGAAGTGTTTCAGGGAGAAAGGACGGAACAAGCGGATCTTCACGACGCCGACTTTTTCCCCTTTTTCCAATAATGCTTCGACCGTCTCATGCACGGCTTCGGAACCCGAGCCCATGATGACGATGATGCGTTCTGCATCCGGTGCGCCGAAATAATCGAACAGGTGGTACTGACGTCCCACGATCTTCGCGAACTGGTCCATCGTCTTCTGGACGATGTCCGGGCATTTGTCGTAGAACGGATTCACCGTTTCACGTGCCTGGAAGTAGACGTCCGGATTCTGTGCGGTACCGCGGATCGTCGGAGCATTCGGTGTGAGACCGCGTTTGCGGTGTTCGCTGATGAGCTCGTCGTTCATCATTGCTTTAATGTCGTCGATCGCCAATTCTTCGATCTTCATCACTTCGTGCGATGTGCGGAAGCCGTCGAAGAAGTGGATGAACGGAACGCGCGCTTCCAGCGTGGCTGCCTGGGAGATGAGCGCGAAGTCCATCACTTCCTGAACGTTATGTGAGCAAAGCATTCCCCAGCCGGTGGAACGCGCAGACATCACGTCGGAGTGATCGCCGAAGATGGAGAGTCCCTGCGCCGCGATGGAGCGGGCTGAGACGTGGAATACTGTTGAGGTCAATTCGCCCGCGATCTTGAACATGTTCGGGATCATCAGCAGCAGACCCTGCGATGCGGTGAACGTGGTGGTGAGTGAACCGGTCTGCAGTGCGCCGTGGACCGCGCCCGATGCGCCTCCTTCGGACTGCATTTCGGTGACACTGGGGACCGTGCCCCAGATATTTTTTTTGCCTTCGCTGGACCATTGATCGCACCATTCTCCCATGTTGGAGGAAGGGGTGATCGGGTAGATAGCGATGACTTCGTTTGTTTTATGTGCCACAAATGCGGCGGCTTCATTACCGTCGATCGTGACCATTTCTCGTTTTGTAGTAGACATAATTTAGGACTCCGGATTCTTATTTATTTAAGACACCGGTACTTTTGCAAAAACATTGCCAAACAGTACGGTCGGAAAGCCCAATGTTTTGAATGGTTTAGAGGGGAACGATTATCAGTTGTAAGAATGAAGCGATAAAAGACTCTTATTTATAGGAAAGAAATTGAGCAGATTTAGCCACACCTGCCCGCCTTCGGCGGATATTCCGGCAGGCGGGGAGGACACAGAGAAAAGCATAATTCAATAGAACATGGATGATACGGAAAAAATAGATCTACACAGATAAGAATATTTCACACAAAGACACAAAGAAGAAGAATAGAACACGAAGAAAATGAAGATCCGAAAGACTGATAGAAACACGGATGAGATCGAAAAAAGAGATCAGAGAACATAAAGGGAGGATTCGCAGAAAACTGAGATAATATTGCGGGGTATTCAATCGAATAAAAAATCCGGGATGTATTCATATGATGAAAGAATAATAATAAGGAGCACAATCAGTGAAACATCAACCGCCAAAATTGATCCCGGCACAGAAACGCAGACTGAGGATCGTTGCCCAGACATTCAATGAAATAAAAGCGTTGTTTACCGACCGGACGATCACACCCGTAGTGGACCTGAGAAAACTGACGAGAGCCGACTCGCTGATCTGCAGAACCTGCGATTTCAAGACCTACTATTTGGGAACACTTTCGGACTCGTATCACTGTGAATCGTTTTATTTTTGTCCGTACTGCGGCCAATACTATTCGAACAATGAATGGTACTGTTCGGCACAATTCTTTGAAATGCAGGATCACTTGAATTAATATTGCAGAAGGGTAATGATGGCATCATCAACAAAAACGTATGTACAGCTTCCCAAAGAACTGTTACGCAACGTGAAAAAAGGAGTAACGGAAACGGTGATATGGCAGAAAAGGATCGAACAGCGCGGCGAGATGTGTGAACAATGCGGCGAGCAGACATACTATCTTGGCATTGCACCGAGAATAGGATTGCCCTCGATCGTCCGGGTGGTCTTTTATTGCGTCCGCTGCAGCCGGTACACCAAACGAAGGTAGACGATGTTCGCCGGCCGGCATCAGTTCCGATTCAAGGATTGTTTCTCTTTGTGACTTTGTGTGAGATGTTCCTTTTGTTGGATCACACATTTCGAACGTCAGCAGGAGGTGCAGTCCATCGTTCCTCTTTTTATGTTATCCGTCTAAATCCTTTCCTTCTGTGTCATCTGTGTTCTATCGTTCACATAAAAAAAAGGACGGACTTGCCCGCCAAACAGCGCGGCGGGTAAACGTCCGTCCCTGCATTTATGTCTATTCGTGTTATTTTCGCCATAAAACCGGCGGGCAGGCGTGGATTGTTTTTGTTTGGTAATTTTGCATTCCTTCGCGAGTTTAGCGGATAGTTTTTCGTTGTGCCTTTGTGTGAAAAATAAATGCGGACCGACCATCGGTCGGCCCTACATTACTTCTTGGTGCTCTTAGTGTTCTTCGTGTCTTAGTGGTTTTGCTCTTCAGATGAGTTCGCTGTTCAGGATCTTCCGCGCAATGAACTTTGTGTGCTCAGAAAAATCCTTATCCAGCATCCATTTCACCATGCCGGGATTCTCGGCTACGCGCGTCCCCTTATGCTTTCCGAACATGAAGATGATCTCGCCGGTCTTGTCCCGCGCGAACTTTCGGTCATAGTCCAGATAATCGCTCTCCTGATAGGAGAATTCGTGCAGTCCGTCCGCTGTAGGATTCAGATCCTGGTATTTTTCAAGCTGTCCGTTCAGCACTTTGATGGTCGCCTCCACATCCGCTTCGGCGGAGTGGGCGTTCACGATCTCTTCGTTGGCGTAGAACCGCAGTGCAGCTGCGAGATTGCGCGGTTCCTTCTTGAAATAGATGGAGAGAGAATCGATCACTTTTACTTTCTCGAACGGATTCTCGTTCAGTCCCGCGCGGAGCAGTTCCTCCACCAGCATGGGGATGTCGAACTTTGCGATGTTGTATCCCGCCAGATCACAGCCGGAAAAGAATGCATGGACCTCCTTCACTTTTTCGCGGAAGGTCGGCTCATTCCTCACATCCTCATCCGATATGCCGTGGATCTCCGTCGCCGAAGGAGGGATCGGCATCTCGGGATAGAAACGCTGCAGCATCATCGTGCGTGATTTATCCGGTATGATCTTGATGGCGCACAGCTCGATGATCTTATCTTTGGATAAACTGATGCCGGTCGTTTCCAGATCGAAAAAAATGAGAGGGCGCTGTAGCTGTAATGTGTTGAGCATAGGATAATCAATTGATGGATGAAGAATGTTTTTCGCCACGAAGACACAAAGACACAAAATTCCACAAAGTGCT
>CALROS020000301.1:0-3457 GCA_943369855.1 Chitinophaga pinensis
ACCATCCTGTAACTTCACCGAAGAGGGAGTATACAGGAAGTGATAACGGTCGTTCGCGGTCAACGGCTTATTGACCTTCAACAAAAAAACGTCGCCCGGCACCGGATCGGAAGCATTCTCATTGCCGGTAAAACTGATATGCCATGATAAGAACCATGAATTCAATGAGTCCTTCTCAAAAAAATACAATTCATCATTCCTGCTCAAATACGAATTCCCGTCCAGTTCCGTGAAAATGAATTTTGTCCGTTTATTGAGGGTCCTGTTCCAGACATAGAAGGGGACCGGAACAGCAGGAACTCCATACAGCGACAATGTTGTATCGGAGATCGAGTTTGTTAATCGTATCTCATAATCCGCTGAAGTTGATTTTGCTGTGACAAGTTCGCTACCCAGATCGATATCGATCAGTTTAATATCTCCGCTGAGCGGCGATGATCCGATGATCCAGCGTGATGAATCGAGATTCACGACCGGCTTCGGAATATCCGAAATGAGAAGTCGGAATCCATTGAATAACGGACCTTCTGTTTTTCCATCCAGTTCAACTGCATTGTCCACGAGTAGAGAACCTTTTCCATCGTTTACCGAGTAGGTTTTTTTGCCGAGTGATTCATTGAATGTGATAAAATAATCAGCGCCGATGTTTTGGCTGTTTGAGGTCCGTACAGCTTGAAGCAATGCATCGCTGTTTCCGGACTGATGAATGAATTGTGCTCCAAGAGTTGAATATCGTTTATTATAGAGAATACAGCGTGGAGAGATTGTCTGGGTAATGGATATTCCATCGCTGCACGACAATCGAATGAGAACGTTGTCGCTGTTGGCAAGCGAGCGTGTATCGAACAAATGCGTGCCGCTGTTTGTCTGCGATGTGAAGAGCGTATTCCATGTGATACCGGAATTGCAGGAGATATCCGCGGAGAGCGTCAGTGCATCACCATCCGCGTCATCGGCTTTCCATTTCAGAAGGTAATCACCGGAAAGTGTATCCCGTTCATTCAAGGATGTGAGATCGATATCGGGAGCGGCGTTTCCGGGATTGTTCACGGTGAATCGTTCCGTAATTGATTCACCATACAGCGTATCGATCGCTGAGATCACTTTGATCCTATAGCGGGTCCCGTCCTTATATGAAAGAGTATTCCATAAAAATGATGAGTCGCTTCCTTTGGTGGTGTAAAGCTGATTCCATTGTAGTCCGTTGTTGTCGGAATAAAAAAGAAATGTCGCGGCGGAGTCGGAGAAGTTTTTCCTTGTCCAATGAATGGTCACCGGACCGGAAAATGTTTTGCCCGAGAACGAATCGGTCAATGCAATACCGAGGGAGTTTTGCGCAGTTTGCATTTTGGAGAAGTGCAGCGGGAGTGTCACTGCCATATGGAGGTCCGCAAAATACCAATTATGCTGTGCGCTCGGGTGAAGTTGGAATGACGGGAGTGTGTTGAATATCCCTTTCGAGTTCAATACGGAGAATGTCGTTACATTGTTGGAATTATTCGTTGCACCGACCGAGCCGGTATGATACAGTAATTGCACCTGATTGATGGAATAGATGAGAGAACTCGAAGAATTCGAAAACAATGTATTATCGAACATCGAAAGGGTTCCGTCATACGATCCGACGGATGAGAATAGGCGCGGAACTGAAGCAACGAGATTCGTGGTAATGAGTCCGCCGAGCGAGAATCCGTCCATCGATCGGTGCCACCGGTCCGGAATCGTCCGGAAGTGTGCATCAATATACGGGATAAGGTCGTTAACCAAATATGTGTATTCATTCTGCGCAGCGGGTGCTCCGAGTCCCGGCATAATGTAGATCATTTTGCCGATCTTCTTCTTTGCATAGAGTGAATCGACGACCGTCTTGATATTTCCCCGTCTGTTTGCGTCCTCGAACGGATCGGCCCATTCATCCACGGCACCGCGGAACAGGTAGACGACAGGGTAGCGGTCCGTTTCGGAATCATATCCTTCGGGAAAGAGGATATTGAATTCTTTGGCGGCAGCAAGGGTTGGTGAATAGAGAGATTTCAATTCGATACGGCTGGGCTGTGCGGCCGCGCAGAAGATGAAAATCAGGAACAGGAGATACTTCATGGAGAGATTCTTTCAATGACCGTAGAAAGGTATCAAAAAATCATCAGAATAGCTCCGATGAAGAGAGAACATTGCGTTCCGGTAAGTATGCTAGAGAAATCCTAATTTCATTTCGAGTTCTTCATCATCGCTGCCGGCGAGATACGAGGCGAGTTCTTTCTTGATCACTTCATCGAACTCGTTGTTGATCATCATCTTTGCGATATGATTCGAGAGAACGTTCTGGATCCCTTCTTCGATCGTCGCAAGTTCCGTATCCGATAGTCCGGCCGTCTTGATGTCGAACCATTCATCCAGCATTTCCTGGAACTCTTCTTTCGTAAAGGTCGGAGCGAAGATGCGGGGAGGGGCGATATCGTATTCTTTCGGTTCGGGGAATGTCGGGGTGGCCATGGTCTGCTTTCGAAGGTGATTGTTACTACAGTGTAGACAATATATCGGTGGAATCATAATCAGTGTATTGATTATGCTTGAGGTTCAATGATAAAAAATGTATATTGTTGAACAATTGCTGGTGTAGCTCAGTTGGTAGAGCAGCTGATTCGTAATCAGCAGGTCACGAGTTCAAGTCTCGTCACCAGCTCAAAATTTGAGGGTTTTTTCTTCTAAGACGGTCTAGTGTCAGAAGAAGTGTCAGAAAGAACGTAGGTTTTTCTGATGCAATCCTCGCAAGTATACCTCTTCAAAAGGGGTTCCAGGTATTACATTCAATACCTGGATAATGATGGTCATAAGCGGCAGGTCTCAACCGGCTGCTCCATCAAAACAGATGCGGTAGAATATCTTCGATCCAAAGAGAAGGAATATACTGCGTCCCTCAAAACAAAAAACCTTTCCGACTTCATCCTGGAGTTCTCCTCATACGGAAAGAGTATTTACTCAAAATCCACTTATCGAAGTTATCGGACTGCTCTAAAAAACCTTCTACTATTCAACGGTGATACCCGTTTATCGAATCTCTCTGTCCGCACTGCGGATAGATATAAGTCATTCCGCGCCCAGAGTGTTTCGCCTGGCAGCGTGAATGTTGATTTGCGTTCTTTAAAGTCACTTTTCTATTTAGCCAAGAGGTGGGGGTATATCGGCGAGAACCCGTTTTCGGATGTGGAGCTCATGCGATCGCAGCGAAATGATCCTAAGTTCCTATCATCAGAGAAGTATTCCGAATTGATTAGTGCGATAAAAGAGCCTTGGCTAAAGGCTGTGGTGCAGTTTGCCATCTTTACCGGAATGAGGATAGGGGAGATCACGAACCTGCGCTGGGGGCAGATACATTTTGAGCGCAATATCATCATCGTGGAAAACAGCAATCACTTTCAGACGAAAAATAAACGAAACAGGATTGTACCGATTTCCG
>CALROS020000302.1:0-3451 GCA_943369855.1 Chitinophaga pinensis
GGAATCCGAAATGATCTCCAGATTCTCCTCTTCGGTGATCTGCAGCGCTTCCTTCACGTGAAGGATCCATGTTTTGCCGAAGATCGTCACCACGGGAGTCTGCGCATCGAGCAACGCTTTGATGTTCGCATCATCTTCCACTTTGTTCTTCGCGCGGCGCGTGCTGCCGAACGCCGCGATCTTTGCGTGAGAGAATTTGATCTCCCGCGCTTTCTCGAAGAACTCCATATCCTTCGGATTGGAACCGGGCCAGCCCCCTTCGATGTAATCAATACCGAATGCGTCGAGACGCTTTGCGATCTTGATCTTATCCTCGGCGGAGAAGGAGACTTCCTCCCCCTGTGTGCCGTCCCGAAGTGTTGTGTCATATGTAAAAATCTTTTTCTTCATAGTTAATGCAGTTTCAATATTACAAGATTGCAAAATTGTATTGCGAATTTAATTGTGCAATATTTCAATCTTGCAATTTTGCAATCCGGCTTTATTTTTTCCAATTCTCAGGTCGCAGCCCGCGGACCGCTTCTCCCGCTTTCCACATCTCTGAATTCTTCCATTCATCAAGTTCTTTCTGCAGCGTTGCACGGTAATCCGGCGCGCTAGTGGAATCGAGCACGCGTTTTGTCTCCACCCCGTACTGAACATCCCGGTACAACAGCTCGAACAGCGGACGGTTCGTCATCTCGAATTTCTTCGCCCAGTCCAATGCTCCGCGCTGTGCGGTCACCGAACATGCGGCGAACATCCAGTCCATTCCGTATTTTCCGACGAGCGGATAGAGACTCTGCGTTGCTTCCTCAACTGTTTCATTGAACGCTTCACTCGGCGAATGTCCCATCTGACGCAGAACATCATACTGCGCTTTCATGATGCCGGCGATGGCTCCCATCAGCACGCCGCGCTCACCGGTAAGATCGGAAAGCACTTCTTTCTCGAACGTTGTCGGGAAGAGATATCCTGAACCGATCGCGATACCGCAGGCGATGGCACGTTCACGTGCTTTTCCGGTAGCATCCTGGAAAATGGCAAAACTTGCGTTGATGCCGCTTCCCGCGAGGAAATTGCTGCGCACTGTGCGTCCGCTCCCTTTCGGAGCGACAAGCACAACATCCACATCGGCGGGAGGAATGATATTCGTCTGATCTTTGAACACCACCGAAAATCCGTGTGAGAAATAAAGCGCCTGTCCTTTTTTCAGATTCTTCTTCACCACATCCCACATCTGTTTCTGACCGGAATCGGAGAGCAGATACTGAACGATGGTCCCTTTCTGGATCGCCTCTTCTATATTAGAGAAGAGATTCTTCCCTTCCACCCAGCCGTCACGGATTGCATCGCTCCAACCCTGACCGCCTTTGCGCTGACCGACGATCACATTAATGCCGTTGTCGCGCATGTTCAGGGATTGGCCGTAGCCTTGCGGACCGTAGCCGATGATGGCCACGACTTCGTTCTTTAAAAATTCTTTTGCCTTCTCTAACGGATATTCTTCGCGGGTGACCACTTCTTCAACGGTGCCGCCGAAATTGATTGTTGCCATGATGTTGTTCCTTCTTAATAATGAATAATAATCTTAACTGTCGTTTGAGTTCCGCTCACTTCAAATTTTGCATCATCGAACTTCGGCGGACCGAATGTTCCTTTCGCATCGTTCGATGCGCCGTATCCTTCTTTGGGCGGACCGTACCAATGCCGGTCCATTACTGCGTTCATGTTCTCATCGTGATAAACGGCGATGCCGTATGTTCCCGTCGGAACGTTGTCAAAAACGATCTCCATGGTTGGTCCGGTTACGAGTACTTTTTTGGAAAAGACCGCTTTGTCTTTCTTTGTCGGAAAGTCGTCTGCATTGTTGAAGACCAACACAACAAGCTCACCTTTCGCTTCCCGCAGTCCTTCGATCTTTACCAGCATCGACGATTGAGCCGAGGCGACGGAAAGAAATACTGTTATGAAACCAACGACAAAGAACTTAATAGACATTTTTACTCTCAGTTTCTGTTGCGGTGACATCTGCTTCGCTACGGAAGCAGCGACGTTCCCATCAAGAACTTATCAACGCTCCGTGCCGCTTTTCGTCCTTCACTGATCGCCCATACTACGAGCGACTGTCCGCGGCGCATATCCCCGGCGGAGAAGATCCCGGGAACAGAACTCATATATTCTTTGTCGGTGGAAACATTGCTGCGTGCATCGAGTGCAACACCGAGTTCGTCGAGCAGTCCGTTCTTTGAGGGACCGTTGAATCCCATCGCGAGCAGCACAAGGTCCGCATCCATCGAGAATTCCGTGCCGGTGACCGGCGTGAAATTCGGCGGCGGACCGACGCGGATGCCGTGAAGTTTCGTCACATGTCCGTTCGCATCACCTTCAAATTTTGTTGTTGTCAACGCCCAGTCGCGGACTCCGCCCTCTTCGTGCGAACTTTCCGTCCGCAGCTGCAGCGGCCATGCCGGCCACGGAGTGGATGCGGCGCGCTCGAGCGGCGGTTTCGGCATGATCTCGAATTGATGGACCGATGCCGCTTTCTGGCGCAGACTGGTTCCGAGACAATCCGCACCGGTATCTCCGCCGCCGATGATGATCACCCGTTTTCCGGTTGCGAGGATATCTTTCGACGGATCGGTCTTGTCTCCCGCGTTGCGTCTGTTCTGCTGCGGAAGGAATTCCATCGCAAAGTGGATCCCTTTCAATTCACGTCCCGGCACTTTCAGATCGCGCGGTGATTCCGCGCCGCCGCAGAGCAGGATCGCATCGTAGGAGCGACGCAATTCTTCTGCGGAAATATTCACGCCGACATTCGTCTTCGTCGTGAAGACGATCCCTTCCGCCTGCAGCAGTTCCACTCGGCGGTCGAGCAGGTGTTTCTCGAATTTAAAATCAGGGATACCGTACCGAAGCAGTCCGCCCACACGGTCATTCTTCTCATACACGGTCACACGGTGACCGGCGCGGTTCAATTGCTGTGCGGCGGCGAGTCCCGAAGGACCGGAACCGATCACGGCGACCGTCTTTCCGGAGCGCTTCTTCGGCGGTTCCGGTTTAATCCATCCGTTCGCGAATGCATGCTCGATGATCGTCCGTTCGATCACTTTAATGGTGACCGGCGGCTCGTTGATACCAAGAACGCATGATGCTTCGCACGGAGCGGGACAAACGTTGCCCGTGAATTCCGGGAAATTATTAGTGGAGTGAAGGATGCGCACCGCTTCTTCCCAGCGGTTCTTATAGATGAGGTCGTTCCAATGCGGGATGACGTTCGACACGGGACATCCCGATTGACAGAACGGAACACCGCAGTCCATACAGCGCGAACCCTGAGTCTGCACGTTTTCCTGTGCAAATGGTGTGTACACGTCGCGCCAATCCTCAAGACGTTCGGTAACGGGACGGCGCTGCGGAACTTCGCGCTTGAATTCCATGAATCCTGTCGGTTTACCCATTCACTGCCTCC
>CALROS020000303.1:0-3446 GCA_943369855.1 Chitinophaga pinensis
ATTCTTCACTTCCTCTTCTCGGTTGAAGAGATTCTCATACAGCCGTGCATTCTCCAATGAGACGCCGATCTGTTTGCCGAGCGTCTGCAGCTGCTGCTGCTGGTCCTCCGAAAAATGATGTTCCCGGTGCATCGCAAGATTCAGCACTCCGACCACCGTCTCTTTTGCGAAGAGCGGAATACTCGCAAAGCCTTTGATCTTCTCCTGTTCTCCCGCCGTGGTGGTGAACATCGCATCCTCCGAAGCATCGGAGAGGAACGTTGCGGCCCCGTTCTGCGCCACCATACCGGTGACGCCGTTGCCGAGGGACCATACTGAGACATCGCGGATGAATTCGGGAGAGAATCCTCGGTGACGGCGCAGGATAAGTTCGTTCGAACCGTTCTCTGTGAGATAAATGCAGCCGGCATCGAAGTGGGTGATATTCAGCACCGCGTCGAGTGCGAACTGAAGGCGGTCCTCCAGCTGCAGCGACTGTGCAAGCGTGGACCAGAGCCGGTGCGTCGCGGAGATCTCCTCGTACCGCTGCTGAAGATCCCGCTCCGCCTGTTTACGTTCGGTGATATCCATCAGCATCAGGATCGTCCTCTGTTCCATCTGTGCTGTCTCGAAAGTCTTTGCAGCCGTCAGCGCCCAGACACTGCTCCCGTCCTTCTTGGAGTACTTGATCTCGTTATTTTGAATGAACGATGACCGGCGGAAGAGAAGTTCTTTCATCGACAGAGCGCTGTTCGGGTCCTGTATGAGGGCGGCAATATCCTTTCCGACAAGCTCCTTAGATGTGTATCCGAGGATGTGCGCCGTGGATTCGTTCACGGAAATGATGGATTGCTCATGGTCGATCTCCACGATCCCTTCCATAGCCGTTTCAATGATGCGGGTGTACTGTTCTTCGGCGTGTTTCAGATTCTTGATGTACTGAAGTCTCGCATACCCGATGATCCAGAGCATCAGGGAATAGATACCGGTCCGCTCAAAGAGGGACCAGAGCACGATATTCCAATGGAACTGCTGCCATCCATGGGACCAGAAGTAGACATTCGTGAACCAGAGTCCGATGGCGACCGCTGCAACAAGTCTTCCGGCCCCTGCGGAGATGTACCAGCCGGCAAATGCCACCAGAAGAACATGGAACAGGGCAAACGAGACATTCGGACCCATGTGAAAACTGACGAATGAGAGCAGGGCCTCAACACAAAGGATGAGAATTGCGGCAGTCCAGCGGGATTGTGATAGAAATCGTTTCACGATGCGTTCATTGCTCCAATGGTGTTATAGTAATGAACCGTTGCGATAAATGCAATTCAGTACCGCAGACGGCAGTTCAAAAAAATTCCTTGTCCCGCAGACGCTGAACAAGGAATTGATCTCATAGTATCATCTATTCGGATATCATACTGAGCGGATACTGCCTGCTCTTATTTCATCTGCAACCCCGATGGAAAACATCGGAACCTATCAGTTCCCATTACTTCATCAACGACATCTTACGAACTTCGTTACGCGAGGCAGAGCGGAGCGTGTAGATGTATGTTCCGCTGGAAAGATTCCTGCCGTCGAATTTGAGTTCGTAGACCTGTCCCGGCTGCGCGATGCCGCTGAAGAGCGTCGCCACTTCCTGTCCGGTAATGGAATATACTTTCACGGTCGTCTGTTCCGTCTGCTTCACGGCAAAGCTGATGGTGGTGGAGGGATTGAACGGATTCGGATAGTTCTGACCGAGTGCAAAGGATTGTTCGCGCACCGGTGCATTCACAGAAACGACGGTGCTGTAGATGAATGTTCCGTTACGGTCGATCTGTTTCAAACGATATTCATATCTTCCGCTGTTCACACTATTGTCGATGAACGAGTATGCGTTCGGTGAGTTTGATGTTCCATTCCCTTCAATAAATCCGACCTTGTTCCAATTGTCACGTTCTTTTCGCTCCACCTCAAAACCGCTGTTATTCACTTCTGTTGCCGTCTTCCATAACAGCTCCACCGATCCATTCACAAGATGTGCGGTGAATGATGTGAGTTCCACGGGAAGAGCATCCGCATTCTGGTTATTCCCGGAAACAATTGCATCTGCAGGAAGACGTGTGCCGACAAGACGGAACTTCGGATCGCCGATGACGACATCCATCCATGACAGGAACGGTGAAGAGGAATAATACGACTCTGCAACTGTGTATCCGTCCGTATACAGATCGAACAGCAGTGAGACATCCGCCATTGCACTTGAATACGGTTCATAGACGTATCCCTTTGCAGCGGTGACCCCTTCGGAAATGATGTCTGCGATCAAGGACTGGCCGTAGACCGCCGGCGCAGAGAACGTACGCCCGGAGGTGGAAACGTACGTTTCTGCAATCGCGCCGGGATTCCATGTAAAATTGAGTCTGCCCTGGAACGATGTATGTTTGTCATTCGATCCCCATCCGGCATATCCGTTCACATTCTTCTGGTTGATGAGATAAGTATCCGAATTATCCATCGTCACATTCATTGTTCTTTTGATCAGGGTATCTGCGGCGGCCTGCATGCGTGTGTTCAGGTATGGTGCGGCGGAATTCCATCCCGGATCCTGGTCGAATACGAACTTTCCGCTTTCGGGAAGATGGGTGTCGATCACGTCCGCGCGGTCGATGAGTCCTTTAACATCGGCGACCGAGTAACCGTCCAGCCGTGTGACGAGATAGATACCGTATTGCTGACGCGTAAAATTATTCCGCTGGCGGAAATACGGCGACGTAATGCGTCCGTTATTACCGATGGAGGAAGAATATCTGCCGAGGATCAATGAGAGTTCGCTTTCGACCGATGAGCAGCGCAACACATCGAACCGTTTCACTTTCAGCGGGACACCTTTCGTCGTGACAAGGTAATTGATGCTGTTCACCAGATTGTTGGCAACGAGATACGATTCCACCTGCGCGCGGAGCTGTTCGAACTGCAGGCTGTCGATCTCTTCGGTGAGCGGTGCGGAAATGCGGATGATGTTCTCGGCGTGGATGGAACGCTTTGCTGCAAAATACATTCCGATCTCTTCGGAAGCAGCACTGCTGGAATTGATGATCACTGCAACATCGTTATACGTGGCGGTCTGCGCATGGATGGATGAATTACCAAGAAGGCTGATGATTCCGATGACGGTGTAAACTGCTGTTTTCATATTTCCCCTGAAGAAGTGTTGTCGCTATACTTCTTCTAAGGGCAATGGATGTACCATCTATCGGCGTGAAAAAATCACGTATTTACGCCTGAATTAGAAGATATCGGATAAATTTATCCTATGGAAAACTTGAAGTTTCTACAATTTACGGTTGGTAAAAAGTTCACACGGGGCAATAGCACACGGATGACGGGGAAAGAACGGATCGGTACGGATGAGGACAATAAAATGAACGCTGAGGCGCAGAGACGCTGAGAGATCGTATTGGGGTGGAGTCAGTGAACCGTTC
>CALROS020000304.1:0-3443 GCA_943369855.1 Chitinophaga pinensis
CTCGTCGAAGTTCTCGACGAGATTGCGGATCTTCGATGTGATCGCTTCAAGGTTATCGAGGGTAGGGATCGCTTTTGCTGCGACCTGTTTCAGATTGGAATCGACTGTCACCAGCAGGTCGCGGAGACGCACGAGCACGATCATTGCATAGATAGCAACTCCCGACAGCGTCAACAACACAAGGATTTCAGCGATCGTTAAGAATGTTTCCACGGCAGACTCCCAGAAAATTAATTTTTGTTCTTGTCGGATCCTTTGGTGCGCACATCGGTCAGGATCTTTTCAGCATCCCCCAGGAGAGATTCAGCGCGTTTCTTCGCTTCGGTGATGAGCACTTCGGATTTCTTCTTTCCTTCGTTGATGATGTCCACCGCTTTTGTCTTAGCAGCGCTCACATATTCCTCAGCACTGTCGATGGCTTCACCGGTCTTGTTCTTGATGTCTGCACGAAGTTCTTTTCCCGGCTTCGGTGCATATAATAGTGCGACGATACCGCCGACGACTGCTCCGGCGAGGAATCCGATGAGGAATCCGGTCTTTGAATCTTCTTCGTTCTGTGCCATATCTGCCTCTGATGACTGGAATGATTGATGATGAATTACTGAATTCAAAGTGAAAAAAAAATCAGGAAAAAGCAACACGCAGGGAACGGATTTTCACCGCTCCCCGCGCGTTGTGTCTAACGAAGTCTCTTCTTATGGCGCTGCTTACGAAGACGTTTCTTCCGTTTGTGGGTTGCCATCTTATGACGTTTGCGTTTTTTTCCGCTTGGCATACCAACCTCCTTTCGTGGTTAATGTTGTTGAAGGATTTGTTGGGCTCGCAGCCCAGCCGTTGATTGTGGATCAATTTCGACACATTTCTTCAGCCATTTCTTCGCTTCATCCATATTCTGGCTGCTCAACTGGATGATCCCCAGGTTGAACATCGCCATCTGATGTTTCGGCTGCACCGCAATGACCGCTTCGATCTCTTTGACTGCCTGTTGATTGTTCCCGACCTCGAAATAGCAGATGCCGAGGTCCACTTTGGCATCAAGATTCTTCGGGTCGAGTTTCAGATATTTTTTGTAGGATTCGATCGCTCTGGGGTAGAATTTTGCATCATGCAGAGCGTTCGCAAATTGAAGGTTCAGTTCCGCGTTCGAAGGATCCGCCGTCAATTCCTTTTCCAGTTCCGAGATCTTATTGATCACCGACGGGTCCGTTACTGCTGCCTGCTGTTCCTGCTGCGGAACATTCTGCTGCACAGAACCGGACGGAAGCTGCATCACCTGCAGGACGATCACAACAGCGCAAAAGAGTCCGAATGCGATCAGCAATGAACGCAGCCACACGGGTTGTTCCGACGATTTGGATCTGGTTTGTTTTGGATCAGCCGAAGTTTTTGCCGCCTGCGCGTGTTCGGGATTCAGCACCGAACCGCACGCAGAACAATATGACGCAGAACTTGGATTGACTATACCGCAGGATGTGCAGATGATCGTATGATGCTCTTTCGTTGTCAGAGATTACCCCAATGTCTTCATTAAATTTTCGTTCACGACAGTCTTCAATTCTTTGGAGACCTTGAAGATCGGCACGTAATGGTCCTGCACCGGCACTTGTTCACCTGTCCGGGGATTCCTCGCCATTCTTCCCTTCCTCTTCTTCACCTTGAAACTCCCGAAGCCGCGGATCTCGATATTCTTTCCATCACGCAAGGATGCGATCACTGTCTGTATGAATCCATCGACAACAGCTTCGGTCTCGACCTTGGTAAGCCCGGTTCCTGATGCAATGACATCGACGATATCTGCTTTTGTCACGGCGGATCTCCTCTATTGTGGAAGATTGTACCGATACTGTACGATCGGTTGATTGAGCAATTCGTTCTTCATCTGGTTCAGACCGGAACGGACCTCGCCGAAGATCATATCGGAGAACCGTTCGCGTTTGCGTTCTTTGATCACTCTCGGGGTCCCGTACACTTCCGCCATCTGCGCGGCGATCTTGATCGCATCCTGATAGGTGCCGAGCGTGTCGATCAGTTTCAGTTCATATGCTTTTCGTCCGGTATAGACACGGCCGTCCGCATATTTCTTCACCAGCGCTTTGTCCAGTTTCCGTTCCGTCGCCACGGTCGTCACGAATTGATCGTAAATGTCATCGATCATTTCCTGAAAATATTTTTTATCCTCTGCAGTCGAGGCACGGTATGGTGACCCGGCATCCTTCATCGCACCGCTCTTCACTGTGGTGGACGTGACCCCGATCTTGTCCAGCAATTGATTCACATGCATGAACTGCGAGATCACACCGATGCTGCCGGTGATGGAACCGGGATTCGCAACGATCCTGCTCGCTCCCACGGCAATATAGTATCCGCCGCTTGCAGCGACAGATCCCATCGAGACAACGATCGGTTTGCCGTACTCGCGGGTCTTCTTCACTTCCTGATAGATCTCCTGACTTGCAGAGACTCCCCCGCCCGGTGATTCGATGCGAAGAACGATCGCACGCACCGCTGTGTTCTCACGATACCGCTTTATCTGCTGAACGATCCCCTGAGAAGAAACAATTTCCTCGTTAAGCTCTACGATCGCGATCGTTCCGGCATTTCCGGTCGAGACATCTTCCGTTTCATCTTCGTTGAACAGCGAAATGAACGCCATAACAATGAAAATTGTGAAAATTGCCAGAACGGAGAAAATTCCGATCAGCCATTTAGCGGTTTTACTCATAATTTTTCTGAAAGAAATCTTTGTAACTCATTGATACTTATAGGATTATATGGAATTGTCGCTTAAATGTCAATGAGTAATTTTACGGTCAAATTTTAAAAACATCTTGACAAACGGCAGGAATGTAAGTAATATCCATTGAAATTTTTCTTTCTCACAAATTGATATGTGTAATGAATACTACTTCTACTTCCTCAAAAGAACTTATCGACCTTTTTCTCTCGCTTGCAACTATTGACGGCGTTTCACTGAATGAACGGAATATCGCTGATCACGTTAAGACTCTCCTACTGAAGAACAATGTAAAAGTGATCGAAGACGGGACCGGCGCGAAGATCAATGGTAATACAGGCAACCTTATCTGCTTTCCGCCTCACTACGATGCCTCAAAACCGGCTATTGCACTCTGTGCTCATCTCGATACTGTTACACCAACGAAGGACCTTCATCCGATCGTGACAGACGAACGCATCTCGAGCGACGGCACCACCATTCTCGGCGGTGATAATAGAGAAGGACTCTCTATCCTGCTCTATCTTATGATGAACTTGAATTCGATCAAATCACCGGTGAAGAACTTCATCTGCGTATTTACTGTGGGTGAAGAATTGGGAATGTACGGTGCAAATCATGTGGACCTCTCCCCCTACAATGTGAAGGAAGCGTATGTATTCGACTGCTCAAAACGTCCCGGCATCTATATTAAGGATTGCGCCGGCTG
>CALROS020000305.1:0-3442 GCA_943369855.1 Chitinophaga pinensis
TCCCGTCCTTTTCAAGGATCTCAGCAGCTGTTAAAGATTGTGAAACGGATGTTCCTATCGCAAGAATGGCTGCATCCGTACCTTTTCGGACCGTTTCAGACTTACCGACCGGCAGATTCTCAAATTCAGATTTTAAGGGGAGTCCTAACGAATTTCCTCTCGGATACCGAATGGCGACCGGACAATTCTTTTGTTGTACAGCGGTGTACAACATATCCCGAAGTTCATTCTCATCTTTCGGTGCCATGATGATCATATTCGGAATGCACCTCAGGAATGAAAGATCGAGCGCACCATGATGCGTCGGACCGTCAGCGCCGACCAAACCGGCTCGATCCATCACAAAAATCACATGCAGGTCCTGAAGTGATACGTCATGAACTATTTGATCGAAAGCCCTTTGAAGGAATGTTGAATAGATAGCGACGACGGGAATATATCCTTCCGTTGCCATTCCTGCTGCAAACGTTACAGCATGCTGTTCGGCGATACCCACATCAAAGAACCGTTCCGGAATGGCTTTTTGAAGGATATCTAAGCCGGTTCCGTCGGGCATGGCGGCGGTGATGCCGACAACTTTATCATTCTTTCGGCAGATCTCCACCAGAGCATTCCCGAAGATCTTGGTATACGCCGCAGGTGCAGTGGATTTCGGTGAAATTCCTGTTCCTTTATCGAACGGCGTTACACCGTGCAGTTTGGATGCATCGCGTTCCGCCGGTTCGTATCCTTTTCCCTTTTCCGTATTCAGATGAAGAAGGATCGGACCTTTCAGCTCTTTCACATGCTGAAGGATCTCGACGAGTTTCACGATATTATGTCCGTTGAACGGTCCGAAATATCTGAATCCCATCGCTTCGAACATCATACCGGGAGTGACGACAGCTTTTACACCGCGCTCCAATTTTCCTGCTACGCTGCGAAGACGGTCGCCGAATGTATCCAGCTTACCGGTCAGGTCCCAGACATTCGCTTTGAATTTATTATAGGTAGGATGTGTAAGAGCTTCGGAAAAGTAATTATGGAGCGACCACAGGGTTGGATTATTTGCCGAGAGCGAGACCATCTTATTGTCGCTCAGGATGACGATCATATCTTTCTTTAACACACCGGCATTGTTCAATCCTTCATAGGCCATACCGCCGGTCAACGACCCGTCCCCGACTATTGCGACAACTTTGTAATCGTTGTGTGCAAAATCCCTGGCGGCTGCCATTCCCAGCGCTGCAGAGATCGCAGTATTCGCATGACCTGCACCGAACGTATCATATTCACTCTCATCACGACGAAGGAATCCGCTCAAACCATCTTTTTGCCGGATGGTATGAAGTCTGTTCTTCCGTCCGGTGAGGATCTTATGCGGATATGCCTGATGTCCGGTATCCCAGACGAGTTTGTCCACGGGGGTATTGAAGACGTAATGAAGCGCTACGGTGAGTTCAACTGCGCCGAGTCCTGCTCCGAGATGTCCGCCGGTCTTGGAAACGGAATCCACAAGGAATTCACGGACCTCAGAACAAACGGTACGCAGTGATGATACATCGAGTTTGCGAAGGTCTTCGGGCGTGTCAATGAACTGTAAAAATTTAGAGTTTGATTGTGTCATTACTCTTCAAAGTCCGTCAATTGTATCTTGCCGTTAATATCTTTCGTCAATTGTTTTATCCGGATCTCCGCTTTGGTGAGAGTTTCCATGCACTCTTTGGAAAGCTGGATCCCTTCTTCGAACATCTTCAATGATTCATCCAGCGAGACCTCTCCTTCTTCCAGCGCTTCGACGATCTTCTCGAGGCGGTTCAGAGAATGTTCAAATGAAGTTTTTGTTTCCTTCTTTGCCATCAGATATTCTTTCCTTTGAATTCTATCGAAACAACTCCGTCGTGGAATTCCACCGTCCCCGGTTTGTTGATCTTCGTTCCTTCCGCGGATGAAATGACGGTATCATTCTGCCGTACAATAGCGTATCCCCTCTTCAGGACCGAACGGGGGTTCAGTGATTTTATCCGTGCAGAAAGTGATGCCGACTTCTGGCGGACCATCTGAAAATGATGGAGCAGATTCTGTTCAAGACGGCGCTGGAGTTCGTCCACCTGCTGACTTCGCTGCCGAAGCATATCATTCGGACGGTTGAAGGAATAGCTTTGTGTGAGATGGGAGATCGTATTCTTGTACGAAGCAACGGAATTAGTCATTGAATTGCTCATAGTATAGCAATAATTGCGTATAAGTTCAACGACCTCATTTCGGTCTTTCACCGTCAATTCCGCTGCGGCGGACGGGGTTGGGGCCCTCAGATCTGCGACAAAATCGCTGATGCTGAAATCTATTTCATGTCCGACTGCACTGACGACCGGGATCTTTGAATTATAGACAGCACGGGCGACAATTTCCTCATTAAATGCCCAGAGATCTTCCAGGGAGCCCCCTCCGCGGCCGATGATCATCACGTCGACGTCGGAGTGCTCATTCAGCATGTCAATCGCTTCACTGATCTCTTCCGCCGCTCCTATTCCCTGGACCTTTACCGGGACTATAATAAGTTCTACGGATGGAAACCGACGGGAGAAGACCGAGATCATATCCTGCACGGCAGCACCGGTCGGCGAAGTGACGATCCCTATCTTGCGGGGAAATTCAGGCAGCGACCGTTTACGCGCTGCGGAAAATAATCCTTCCTCATTGAGTCGCTCCTTCAGCTGTTCGAACGCGATCTGAAGTTCTCCTTTTCCGAGAGGTTGTATCGCCTGACAGTCTATTTGATAACTTCCCCGAGGTTCATACACCGTAATATTGCCGCGGACCATCACTTTCATCCCGTCCTGAGGACGGAACCGCAATTGTCCTGCTCTGCTCCTCCACATCACGGCAGAAATCTGGGATTGTTCATCCTTCAGCGAGAAATAGAGATGACCGGAAGTATGCAGTTTGAAATTCGAGATCTCTCCCTGAATCCAGACATTCGTGAACCCGAGTTCCAGAACGCCTTTGATCTGTTTGGTCAACTCAGAAACGGTAAGGATGTGTTTATCACTCATGGAGTAAATATAACGAAAGAGTGCGAATAAGAAAAACCTTCCTTATATTGAAAATAAAAACTATGAACTTAGATGTACTCGCGATCGGCGCACATCCTGATGATATTGAACTCTCCTGTGCAGGCACTGTTGCCTCAATGGTGAAACAAGGGAAAAAGGTCGGCATTCTTGATCTGACGGACGGTGAACTCGGGACCCGTGGAAGCAAAGCGATTCGGAAGAAAGAAGCCGATGCAGCATCTGCTATCCTTGGATTGAGCGTGCGGGAAGCATTGCATCTGCCGGACGGCAACATTGAGGTCAATCAGACGAATATCAAAAAAGTGATCCAGGTGATCCGCCATTACCGGCCGTCCATTCTCATCTTCCCCCACTGGCTTGAACGTCATCCGGACCACGAACATGCG
>CALROS020000306.1:0-3441 GCA_943369855.1 Chitinophaga pinensis
TAATTACGTGGGAGCCACGGTGAACCTCGGTTCGATGGGGACCATCGGATTGAATCTCACATCATCCAGCATTCCCGAGATGCGGGTGACTACTGTGGACCTGCCTGAAGGGACCGGCGAGATGTTCGGCGTTTCCGATGCAGCGGTCGGCGTGACGTATGCGCTCAAGCTGACGGATAAATTCTCCATCGGTTTCAATCCCAAATTCATCTACCAGCGGATCTGGAAGATGAGTGCGACCGCCATCGCGATCGACATGGGTGTGAAATATGTTACGCCGTTCGACGGCATCACGCTCGGAATGTCCATCTCGAATTTCGGTTCGAAGATGCGTCTGTCCGGCAACAATACACTGGTGCTGTATGATCCGGATCCCTTCACGACCGGAAACAATGCACACATTCCCGGAGATGCACGCACGGATTCATGGACGCTGCCGCTCAACTTCAAGGTCGGTATCGCTTATACGGCACTCTCCACAGAAGCGAACCGGCTGATCCTTGCCGTGGATGCATCTCATCCAAGCGATGACTATGAGAGCGTCGACATCGGTGCGGAATACGTTTTCGATGATTTCATTGCACTGCGCGGCGGATACAATTCACTCTTCCTCAGCAATGCGGAGGAAGGTTTGACATTGGGCTTCGGTATCCAGCAGAATCTGATCGGCAGCACACAGATCTCGATCGATTATGCCTATCAGGATTATCAGCGGTTGAAGAATGCTCAAAAATTTTCGGTAGGGATCATCTTCTAAAAAAAACTGTATGCTGCGACGATGGCTGTTCATTCTATTCCTTTGTATCGGTATCCGAACATCCGTCTATTCGACCGTGATGGTGAATCAGGCAGGATATCTGCCCAAAGCTCAAAAGCGGTTCACCACAACGGCCGTTGCCGATAGTTTCCGCATCATCGATCGGAATACGCTCGGGATCGTCTTCTCCGGAAAGATCCTCCTCTCCAGGTCGAATGATCCCGCAACGGGTCTTACGGTATATGCCGGTGATTTCTCTTCTCTGCAGACCACCGGCACGTACTACGTTTCCATCAATCCTTCTGAATTCTCCTACGACTTCACCATTGCGGACACGGTCTTTCGTCCCGTCTATAATGCCGCGTTGAAAGGATTCTATTTTCAGCGCTGCGGCCAATCCCTGATCCCGCTCTTTGCCGGTATCTATTCGCGCGCCGGCTGTCATGGGAATGACGGTACATTCCATTCCACGTCGGATTCATCGGGATATGGTTATATGAGCGGCGGCTGGCACGATGCCGGTGATTACGGGAAATATATCGTGAACGCGGGTGTCACGGTCGGCACTCTGCTGATGGCGTATGAATTATATCCGGGTCGGTTCTCGGCGGATAATCTCGGATTGCTCGAAAGCGGGAATTCCGTTCCGGATCTTCTCGATGAGGTGCGGTATGAACTGAACTGGATGCTGAAGATGCAGCATTGGAGCGGAGGGGTCTATTTCAAAGTGACGCGGGAACAGTTCGAAGGATTCACCATGCCGTCAGCGGATAACGGAAAACGGTACATCTATCAGATCTCGACGACCGCGACCGGTGATTTTGCCGCTGTGTTTGCCCGCGCCGCACGTGTCTATAAACAGTATGATCAAAAATTCTCCGACTCATGCCTTACCGTTGCCCGCAAAGCGTGGGGATACCTTCAGGCGCATCCGTCGATCGTTCCCGCGGGAGGATTCAAGAATCCTTCCGGCACCGGCACCGGTGAATACGGCGACGGGAGTGATTCCGACGAACGGCTATGGGCAGCGGCCGAACTCTTCTCCGCAACCGGCGAGGCGCAGTTCAATTCCTATTATACAACGAATTATGCATCGGGCGGACTGATCAATCAGCCGATGAGCTGGGCGAATGTGCGGACAATGGCGCATCTCGCATATCTCTATACCCAACAGGCGTCTGCGAGTTCATTGAACAAGATCGCTCTTCGACAATCGCTGCAGGATTATGCTGCATCGGTCATGACAACGGTCAATGCGGACGGATTCTCGTCATCGCTGACGACATCGGAATATTACTGGGGAAGCAACTCGGGCGTGCTGAACAAAGCGATCCTGCTGATCCTGGCATCACGCGAGAGCGGTGATGCCGCACCGAAGACCGCCGCATTGAAGCAGCTCAATTATATCCTCGGAGTGAATGCACATTCGATCTCATTCGTCACCGGCATCGGTCAGCATCACGTGATGCATCCGCATCATCGTCCCTCATCGTCGGACGGTATCACTGAACCGGTTCCCGGACTGCTTGCGGGAGGTCCGGAACAGGGGAGAAGCGACGCAGTGCTCCAGGCAAAATTCTCGGGGTCCACACCTCCCGCGCTGATCTATACGGACGAGGAAGGAAGCTATGCTTCCAACGAGATCGCCATCAACTGGAACGCGCCGCTGGTGTTCGTGTCCGGTTTCTTCGCGGGCGAGGGATCGAGTTCCGGCATCGGTCAGAGAACGGAAGAACCGCGTGAATACCGTCTGATGCAGAACTATCCGAATCCTTTCAACCCGAACACGACCATCAGCTATCTGCTGCCGTCCGACGGACATGTGTCGCTGGATGTCTATTCCATTCACGGGGCCAGAATTTCCACGCTGGTGAATGAACAGCAGGGCTCCGGACTGCACTCCGTTGATTTTAATGCACACGACCTCGCCAGCGGTCTGTATATCTACAGTCTTCAGGTCGGTGATTACCGTAACGCGCAAAAAATGGTCCTCATTAAATAATCAATCGGAACAACTTAGACGATGAATGCACACCGGATTTCTCGCATAAGTGTTCTGCTGCTTGCGCTGTGTCTGCCGGCGTTCGCGCAGTATCCAACACTGGATTCCACTCTCTTCATCGAAAAGATCTCCGGGGTCGCCGTTCCGTATCAGAACGGAATTCCCGTTCCTTCATTCGAGAGACAGCCGCGTCCTGCCATTCCGCTGAACGGCCTGTGGAAAAAACTCCGGTTCACCGCGAATCATACCATAACGATGTACAACCGGGCGAACAGCGGATTGGCGCTGGTCACGAACGAAGCCGCGAACCGCTTTGCCGTCAAGTTCGATGATTCCGCATGGCCTTATAAGATGCTCCCCGGCGTTGAGAATGTGATGAATGCGAACGAGAAGACACCCGAATATTACGAGGATGGTGTTTGGTACCGCCGCACGTTCACTGCGCCGGATTCGGTGAAAGGGAAGTCCGCCACGCTCAATTTCCTTTCGGTGAATTATATCTGCGATGTGTGGCTGAACGGAACGTATCTGGGATATCATGAAGGGGGATTCACGTCGTTCGCATTCGATGTGTCGTCCGTTCTGCGGACCGATACCGTGAATGTGCTTGCCGTGCGTGTGGATAATCTGCCGTGGGGAAAACGGAATGATATCGTTCCGTTCTTCAAATGTGATTGGTTCA
>CALROS020000307.1:0-3440 GCA_943369855.1 Chitinophaga pinensis
TCGGATTTTCTCCTTCATGTTTCAAGAAGAATTTCTCTTTACTCAGTCCCAGCCACGACGAGATCTTTTTGCTGCGGTAAAGACGGGTATTCCCTTCCTGTTTTGACACAACATCCTGCTCGGGTATATCGGGAAGGACCAGGTCCTTAAAATGCCACACGCCGCCGCTCGGCTGTCCGTTAAGCGAAGATCGTTTCGTGGAAAAATGTTCACGGGAAACATTGCTCTGTTTTTTGATGGAATCAAAGTCGTGGATGACATCAAGCAGTTCGCCGTTGTCCGACGTGAAGCGGACCTCGTTGAGCGGATATTCTTTTCCCGATGTGATACTTTTTAAGATCGAATTCATATTAGCAGACATTATTGCTGACCGGTAGACCGTTGATGGAAACAAGATGATCGAGACGGATCACCGTCCCGCTGTTGAGTTTCAGATATTCCGCCCCGTCGCGTGCGAACAGATCGACGATAACGCCGGTCTCGCTCTTCTCTGCACCGTCATTATACATGATGACGCACTCCGTCTTCCGGGTCGCAAAGGCTTCAATCCGGTCGTAATAGGAGCAGCTGATATTCTGATATTGTTGCATTTTTTATGTTTCTCTCGCAAAGGCGCTAAGTCGCAAAGAATAATAATATTTAAAACCTTGGCGGCTTTGCGTCTTTGCGAGATGTCCTTTTACGTTTCTTAATTATGGAATGCATCGTGAACGGATTGGACCGCTTTTTTCGCATCCGCCTGTTCCACAACGAACGAGATATTCAATTCCGATGAACCTTGTGCAATGGCGATGATGTTCACATCCGCCTGTGCGACTGCCGCAAATGTCTTTCCGGCAATTCCTTTTGAACCGATCATTCCTTCTCCGACGACGGCGACGATGGAAACAGGTTCCTTCACGGTGATGTCGTCGATGATCCTCTTGGCGATGTCGATGCTGAATTCATCGCGGAGCACTTTCACGCCCTGCGCACAATCCTTTCGCGGGACGATGATGCACACATTGTGTTCAGACGATGCCTGCGAGATCATCATCACATTCACCTGAGCGCGCGCGAGCGCGGAGAATATCCTCGCGGAAACGCCTGGAACACCGATCATACCGTTCCCTTCAATGGCGATGATGGCGAGATTGTCGATGGATGTGACGGTCTTGGCCGATGTTCCGCCGTGGTCCGGTTCCGCCGAGATGAGCGTACCGGGATGCTCGGGATTGAACGTGTTCTTGATACGGATCGGGATCCTCTTCTCGATCGCGGGAACCATCGTCTTCGGATGGATCACCTTCGCGCCGAAGTAACTCATCTCCGCAGCTTCGCGGTATGAGATCTCGGAGAGCACTTGTGCTCCTTTCACATTCCGCGGATCAGCGGTCATCACTCCGTCCACATCGGTCCAGATCCAGATCTCTTTGCTGTTCACCGCAGAACCGATGATGGAACCGGTGTAATCCGATCCGCTTCGTCCGATGGTGGTCGTAATGCCGTCCTCCGTCGATGCGACAAATCCCGTTACGACCGGGACGATCCCCTGTTTCACGAGCGGTGTCAATGCATCATTGATCTTCGGATTGGAATACGCAAAATCCACGGCTGCTTCGCCGTAATTATCATCCGTGCGGACGATCGTCCGTGCGTCAACGAATTGTGAAGCGATGCCGTTCTCTTCGAAGATCGCCGCGATCTGCATACAGGAAAGGATCTCGCCGAACGATGCAATGGCATCGAGCGAGCGCGGAGAGAGCTCGCGGAGCAGACTCACACCATGATACAGATTCGCCAGTTCGTCGATGGACTCCTGCTGCTGTTTAATGAGCGCAGCGCGGCGCGGATAATCCAGGATCATCGCATTCGCGATCTGCAGATGCCGGTCGCGGATAGCGGCGATGGCGTTGTTCACTTCGCCGGTCTTCCGTTCGACCGCTTTCTGCGCTGTATCGAGCAGTACATTCGTTAATCCCCCCATCGCTGATGCAACGACAACGGGCTCTTCCTGTTTGAATTTTTTAACGATCGCAACAACTTCCTGCAATCTCGGAACATCACCGACGGATGTTCCGCCGAACTTCATGGTCAGCATAATATTTTCTTTGTGGCTTTGTGTGATCGAATTATATGAACTCGACGATCTTCTCCGTCATCTCTTTCGTCCCGAGCAGCGTCATTCCTGCGGTGTGAATATCCCCCGTGCGGAATCCTTTGCTCAGCACCTGCTCGATAGCATTCTCGATCACATCCGCTTCCTTGCCGAGATCGAAGGAATACTTCAGCATCATCGCGACGGAAGCGATGGTCGCTATCGGATTCGCTTTGTTCTGTCCCGCAATATCCGGCGCGCTTCCGTGCACCGGCTCGTACATCGCTACGGAGCCTCCCAGAGAGGCCGATGCGAGCATTCCGATGGAACCTGTAAGCATCGCCGCTTCATCGCTCAGAATGTCTCCAAAGAGGTTTTCGGTGACAATAACGTCGAATTGCTTGGGATTCCTGATCAATTGCATGGAACAATTGTCCACATACATGTGGGAAAGTTCAACGTCCGGATATTTCTTCGCGACCTGAAGAACGACCTTCCGCCACAGCTGAGATGTCTCCAGCACATTGGCTTTGTCCACCGAGCAGAGTTTCTTGCTTCGTTTCCGCGCGATCTCGAACGCCGATTCGGCGATCCTCACCACTTCGGATTCAGAATAGATCATCGTGTTGAAACCGACCTCTTCACCGTTCCTCTGTTCGAATCCGCTCGGCTTGCCGAAATAGAGTCCGCCGGTCAACTCGCGGACAACGATGATGTCGACGCCGTCGACGATCTCTTTTTTCAAGGACGATGCATCCACAAGCGCCGAATAGATCTTTGCGGGACGAATGTTCGCGTAGAGTCCGAGTTCTTTCCGGAGACCAAGCAGTGCCCGTTCCGGTTTCAGATGCTGCGGATTGGAATCCCATTTCGGTCCGCCGACCGCGCCGAGCAGGACCGCGTCGCTTGCTTTCGCAAGCTTCAATGTCTCTTCGGGAAGCGGGATCCCTGTTGCATCCAGCGCAGATCCGCCCGCGAGTGCATTCTGATATTCAAATGTGTGGCTGAATTTCTTTGCAATAACATCCAGCACGCGCAGAGCGCCTGCAACAACTTCTTGTCCGATACCGTCGCCGGGAATTACTGTGATGACCTTCTTCATGATCGATTCAATTATGTATTTGTTCATTGGCTCATTAATCCATCGGTTCATTGAAACAATGATCAGATGAAGCAATGATTAAATTTATTTGTTGATCAGCTCCGACAATTCGCGCGAGCGCCGTGTTGCTGTTGCCACCGCATCGATGAGCATGGAGCGGAGTCCGTGCGATTCGAGTTCGTGAATGGCGTTGATCGTCGTGCCGCCCGGTGTCGTTACCTGATCGCGAAGGATCGCCGGATGGACATTCGATTCCTTCAC
>CALROS020000308.1:0-3440 GCA_943369855.1 Chitinophaga pinensis
CAAAATACTTCCACACCAGTTCCGGTTTCAATCCTTTGATCGCTTCTGACATGTTACACCTCGTTTACAAGTTTATTGTTGGTGACAATAGTTCGTTGTTTTCCATTCGGTCCACCCGGAGAAGGTCGCCCCGTTCCAGATGGTTGAGAAATTTGTTGATGCGTGCATCGACAGGCTCCACAGCGTCGCCGAATTGTTCCTTCAGCGATCCTGCGATCACCGCCAATGTCGTGGATCCGTCGCACTGTTTCCAGATCGCGCTTCCGATATCATCAAGTTTGATGCGGAAATACGGCCTGGCCAGATACGGCATGATCCATTTTGTGAAGAATGCATTCTTGAATTTCGGGACGAGCACAACGACTTTTCCATCGTCCGTTGTTTCCCACTTCGCAATGCGGAGCGGTGTGACATCCCAAAGATTTACTTCCTTTTGTTCCTGCTTACCCACGTCAATTGCTTTCGTTAAGATCACAAGTCCCGATAGATTGTATCGGGACCGGTGATGTGATTCTTTTTTTACATCATCGCACTTGGCGGTGCCGGTTCATCCGGACTGCCGGCGTTCTTCACGGGGATCATCACGAGCACATATCCCACGATCAGGAACACTGCAAGACTGCCGAGGAATGACGGTTCTTTGAAGATGACCGGTGTCGGAACATCCCAGAATGCCATAGCGGCGAACACAAGTCCGACGAGCGCTTCACCGGCGATCAAACCGGCTGCGATCAGCGTTCCATTGTTCTCCACTCGGATCTTCTGCGCTTCGTTGAACTGACGTGCAGCGGTCATTTTGTCGACGATCCCTTTGATCAATCCGCCGATGAAGATGGCGAATGTTGTTTCGAGCGGAAGATACATACCGACGCAGATGAGCATCGGGCTCTTTACCTGGACAAGAATGAAACCGATCGCCATCAGGATACCGACGATGATGAGCGGCCATGCCATCTGTCCGCCGACGATGCCCTGCGACACGAGTGCCATCAGACTTGCCTGCGGTGCGGGAAGCGCGCTTCCGCCGAGCCCCATACCGCCCATTTTCAGATCGCCTTCATGCAGCACGATGATCGGGAAGATCATCACTGCGGATGAGACGACAACACCGATCAGATCGCCCAGCTGCATCTTCCACGGCGTACCGCCGAGGATGTGACCGACCTTCAGATCCTGCAGCATCTCACCGGCAACGGCTGCTGAGACGCAGATGACGCCTGCAACACCGAGCACCGTTGCGATACCGGTGATCCCTTTTTGTCCGAGTGCGACCATCAGCAATGCCGCGATGATGACCGTTGAAAGTGTAAGACCGCTGATAGGATTGTTCGATGAACCGATCATACCGACGAGATATCCGGAGACCGCAGCAAAGAAGAATCCGGCGATGATCATCACCACGGTTGCCGTCAATGCCGCGACGACATCCTGCGCGAAGTGATTATAGAGGAAGAATGTAAGTACAGCAGCGCCGCCGATCCCCAAGAATACTTTGGACATGCTCAGATCAGCTTCGGTGCGGTTCGTTTCCGCACCACTTGTTGCCGCTTTTTTCACATCGCCGATGGAACGTTTCAAGCCGCCGATGAGATTCTTTCTCATGCGGAAGAGTGTGAACGCCGCGCTCATGAGCATACCGCCGATAGCGATCGGGCGGACGATGAATCTCCAGACGATCGTCGCCTGACCCAGCCATGATGCATCGGTCAAACCTTCGGGATGGGCCGCTTCAAGACTCGGTCCAAGCCAGAACAAGAGCAGCGGAACGAATAATCCCCAGGCGAGAAGTCCGCCGGCGAAGTTCAATGATGCGAGTCTCGGTCCGATGATATACCCGACGCCCATGTATGCCGGACTCACGCCCGGAGTGGAAACAACGAATCCGCCGCTCGCATTGAGTGAGGTTCCGGTCTTACCGAGTGCAACGGGACCTTTCGCGAACGGGATGAATTTTTCCCACGATGCTGCGAAGAGGGACATCTGTTTCAATGCCTGAATGACCGCACCGACACCGCCGGCGATCATCAGATACACAGCACCGCTGCCGCCGCGCTGTCCTGCTTTGTGGATCTCACCGGCTGCAACGGATTCGGGGAACGGAAGTTCGACATCCTCCACCATCACGCGGCGGAGCAATGTAACGAACAGAACACCCATGATACCGCCGACCATCATGATGGCGGTCGCTTCGAAATAGTGGCTTGCAAGATCGGTCCACACACCCGAGATAAGGAATGCCGGGATCGTGAAGATGGCACCTGCTGCAACAGATTCACCGATGGAGCCGACCGTACGGGCGATGTTCTCTTCGAGGATCGTTCCTTTGAAGATCCTGAGCAGTGCCATACCGATGACTGCCGCAGGATAGGTCGCTGCGATCGTCATACCGGCTTTGAGTCCCAGATAGGCGTTCGCCGCTCCAAGAATCACCGACATCACGAGTCCGATAAGCACGGCCCGCACGGTGAATTCTTTCATATCTGTTTGCGCAGGAACATACGGAACATATTTCAGTCCGCTTCCTGATTTCATTTCAGCCATGAGATTCTCCTTGATTGATGTTCGTTAATGATAATAGGCCTTATCTCAAAATACCTACAACTAAAACTCTATGTCATTCCCGCATGTTTTTGGCGGGAATCCAGAGAAATGGATGCCCGATAGAATCATTCGGGCATGACAAACGTTTTTTTTGAGAAGGCCTCTATAAGTATTGCAAATTTTTCTTTCGTCACTCTATTACTGCCCGATACCGAAGATCGCTTTGAAGACATGACCGGCCATCTGCGGGTTCTCTTTCAATCGCCGGACGGAATATGCATACCAGTCCTTACCGAACGGAACATACACACGCAGTTTATGTCCTTCGTCGATCAGCCGTTTCCTCGTTTCATCGCGCACACCGAGCAGCATCTGGAATTCATATTTGTCCCTGCCGAGCTTCATTTCTTCGATCATCTTCTTCGCGCCGTCGATGAGCACATCATCATGTGTGGCGATGCCGACATAGCTTCCGCCTTCCAGCAGGATGCGGAGCAGTTTCAGATAATTATCCTGGATCCCTTTACGGTCCTTGATCGCGACATCCGCCGGTTCCACGTAAATGCCTTTGCAGAGACGCACATTCGCTTTTTCGGCGACGAGCTGACGGATATCCTTTTCGCTGCGGTGCAGATATGCCTGAATAACGATGCCGACCTTGTCGTAACGGGAACGCATCGTCCGATAAACTTCGAGTGTGTCGTCCGTGCAGGTCCTGTCTTCCATATCGATGCGGACGAAGTTGTTGGACTTTCGTGCCGTTTCGATGATCAGATTCGTGTTGTCAAGACAGAACTGCTTGTCCATCTTCAGACCGAGTGAGGTCAGTTTGATGGAAAGATTGGAATTGAGTTGCTGTTCCGCGATCGCCGTCAGCACCGAAGTACTTCCGTCCCTGC
>CALROS020000309.1:0-3439 GCA_943369855.1 Chitinophaga pinensis
GGAGCAGGTCGGTCATCAGCCAGCTGCTGGCGGAACTCGGCACTCCGCCGATCTCATTGAATGAGCTCATCAGCGTCCACGCACCGGCATCCACCGCTGCTTTGTACGGAGGAAGATAGATCTCACGGAGCGTCCGCTCGGAAAGATCGACCGTATTGTAATCACGTCCCGCTTCGGCACCGCCGTATGCCGCGAAATGTTTCACGCAGGCAAGCAGTGAACCGTACTGCAGAAGGTCCTTTCCCTGGAATCCTTTCACACGTGCGGCCGCCATCGCGGAACCGAGGAACGGATCCTCACCTGAGCCTTCAGAGATCCTTCCCCAGCGCGGGTCGCGGGCGATATCCACCATCGGCGCATACGTCCAATGCACGCCGATTGCGGCCCCTTCAACGGCGGCGATGTGCGCCGAACGTTCCACTAATCCGGGATTCCACGAACTTGCTTCCGCCAGCGGTATCGGTGTGATGGTCCTGTACCCGTGAATGATATCGAATCCGAAGAGCACCGGGATCTTCATTCTCGTTTGCTCCATGGCAATATGCTGAATGCGTCCCGTTTCAGCCGCGCCGGTGATGCCGAGGAACGAACCGATCTTCCCTTCTTTCAGCATTGTTGTCTGTTCTTCGTTCAGCCGCTCCGTCTTCGTATCGTACCATGTTCCGCCGATCTGATTGAGCTGTCCCAGTTTTTCCTGGAGTGTCATCAGTTTGATGATGGAGTCGATCTTCGCTTCCGTTGCGGGGGCGAGAAGACGGATTGAGGATTGTGCGAAGAGCACATTTCCAATAACGGTCAGGAGAATTACACGGAGGAGAATGGTTCTGATCATGATCTCTTATTGTTTTGAATGTTGAAGGAACCAATCATACAATTCCTTGTTGGAATATGTCGCATCCCACGCGTTATGATTGGCATCCGGATACAGGGTGAATTTCGTTGTGGTGTTCCCTTTCTTTTCAAGGAACTGCGCCATCTTCTCGCTTTCGGACGGAGGGACGACATCATCCTTCGCTCCATGGAAGATCCACACGGGCATCTGTTTCAGTTTCTCCACATCCTCAAGATGTCCCCAGCCGCAAACGGGTGCGATCGCCGCGAACCATTGGGGATAGGCGATGGCAAATTTCCATACTCCGTATCCGCCCATGCTCAATCCCGTCAGATAGATCCTGTTCGTATCCACCGGAAGTTTCTTCAGGACCTCTTTCAGCATCGCATTGAGCGATTCGGCATTCCACCGCTCGCCATCGGGACATTGCGGCGAGACGACGATGAACGGAAAGTTCTCATCATGATCGATCACCTTAGGAAGACTGTGCACTTTCAGTTTGTTTGGATCATTGCCCCGTTCACCCGAACCGTGCAGAAAGATGATGAGCGGCCAGTTCTTTTTCACTTCACCGAATGACCTCGGGGTGTAGACCAGCAGATCGTACGCGATCGTTTTGACGAGCTGCGTTTCGATATGCTGTGCATGCTGTCCGTTTGTCAACGTCCAATCCTTTGAGGAACCGCACCCGTTCATAAGCAAAGCCAAAATCATTATAGAGAGAGATATTTTCATCATAGTTATCGTGAATTATTTGAACGCTCACCGTATTCGATCAGATTCATCAGCAGCTGCTGTGCAACAGGATCGACGCGTCGAGCATAGAGTGAATCGGGCATACCGGATGCGGTCAGCCGGCCGCGCAGCTGAAGCCGGAACAGGAGGATCTTGCCTTTCCCCACTGACAGTTCGCTTGCAGCATTGACCCCGAGGTCCATTCCGCAGCTTGCCAGGCGGACGGACGGTACCGATAGATCGACATCATATTGAGAAACGATCTCTCCGCCGTAACCACCGTTGAACAGTTTCAAATATTCTTTGGGAACGTTCCTCCATAACGGATGAGAAGGCGATTCGGCGAATACATATGAATCATAACCGCCTTTATCCAGGTCCGCACGTTGTGATATAGAGAGTTCAACACCGTCGATGACAGGATATTTCGCGGTCCCCACAACGCGTAACTCCGGCTCGATCAGGATGAGCGTGCCGCCGTTCTTCACGAATTCCGTCAGCCGTTCCTTCCGTTGCTGAAACATTCGGTTTCCGAGAACATTTCCGTTCACCATCACCGTTGACGAACGGGAAAGGTCCCACTCTTGTATCGTTTGGAACAGGATCCCCTCAGCGGCAAAAAATGTCTCGATCTCCTTCGACGGATCGAAGAGTGCAACCGGATACTTCAGTGCGGGAACCGCCGGCGGATGGATGGCGTGCGTGATCTTCTTACTTGTGGAAACGACCGAATTATTCTCGGACAATTGCGCCGTGACGCTCCATTCATCCAAAGCATTGGGAAGGACAAATGTTTCTGTGAATATCCGGTCGGAGGTCGGATCGAGCGTGACGGGAATATCCTTCTCTGCGATCCACTGGTTATCCGAGGACAGAACACCGAATTTCAACACACCGCTCCGTGGGAATTGAGAATCGTTGAAGACGAAGATCCGCACGGTAAATTCCCGTTTCACAATGAAATGTCTGTCCCACAATTCGATACTGACGGCGAACGGTGCAAATGCTGCGCGGATGGCTTTGAGCAGCGGTTTTGGTTTCAGGTCCTTGATGTCGCCGAGGAACCAATGTGCCGTCGGTCCGTCGTTATTGCTGATGTAGACGAACGGCTGGATCGCTTTCACACGCATGCGGCGGAAGAGTTCGATCAGTTCCTGAGCGAGAAAGGATTGATGCGCGATCACGTCATCATTCGTGTACGTTCTTCCCATCCACCGCTGCACGATCATCTTCGTCAGAACGGTCGGTTCCCACTTGTCGTTGAACCACCACCAGAGGAATTCATTCACCATCGAGGGGACCGGCAGCTGTTCGATCTCCTGCAGCGACCGGGCAAATCCAAATTTTCTGTTGTTCAGCACCATCCCGAGCGAATAGATGTATGGGTGTTCTTCTAAGAAATCGACCGATTCCCAAGGGCGGGTCGGATCGAGTTCTTTCATCTCTGCGACGATCTCCGTCTGAACGGTGTCATCGGACGATTCATTGATCGGATCCCACATGATGATGCTCGGATGGTTCCAGTTATCGTGGAGCCATTCGGTGAATTCCTTCCGGATCTGGATGTCAGTGCCGGTGACGCACCAGAACTGCCATTCATTCTGGATGAGCATGCCGTGCTCATCGGCAATGTCGTACCATGCATTGTACATCTGACCGAGATGGTTCCGGAAGAAATTGAAATTGTGGTCCTTCGGAACATCAATGAGCGCTTTCTTGATCCACTCTTTATTCCATGGAAGAAGTTTCCGCTGTTTGTCCGACAGGAAGCGGTGGAACGCGATGTTGCTGCCGCGCAGCAGGATCTTCTTTCCGTTCAGGAAGAAATCGGCACCCGAAATTGTGAATGACCGCATTCCGAATGTCGTTCGG
>CALROS020000310.1:0-3422 GCA_943369855.1 Chitinophaga pinensis
TTCCTGGTTCGAGTCCAGGTAGGTGCACCAAAAAAAAGTCCGGTCAATGATCGGACTTTTTTATTTCCAACCTCCCCGACGTTCCCTTATTCAGTAATTATTTGTATCCTTAGTAACAATCGACCTTGCTTAACAGACCTCTATGAAAAAATTCTCCTACACCGTCCTTCTTACCCCGGCAGCACCGGAACAATCCTCATCGGATCCGGTCGAAGCATATCGTACATTCCTTACGGCATCCATCCTGGCAAAGGCAGCCGAACTACAGAAGATGAAATCGGATGTGATCCAGAAGAACGGGACGATCCTTCGAGGAGGATTGACGCAGTTCCTTTCCACACCGCTCAAGTCCGACAAGGATGAGATCATCAAACTGATCGAGGACAGTATTGAAAATTCGGTCCAGCAATTGGATGCGGCTCCAATGCTGGGGACCGTTGACCATACATTATGGAGGATCGTTGATCCTCAGGAGGTTCCACTCCACAAACATTCCATCGGCGTTGTGAAGCGGATGCTGAAAGAGGGGAAGTCAATGCTCACCGAAGCAGGATGCACGTTCGGGAAGAATGCACCGCCGGTGTTCGTATCGTATTTTCAATTCGACGGGTTTTCGACCATCCATCCGCTGCAGAAGATCATCGACCAGGCCGGTGACCAAAAACTCATCACGCAGGTGAACAATGTCATGCGGACGTTGACCGCTGCACCGGATAAATATTCCGGTACGGACCGTCAAATGCTGCTGATCGATCTGAATGTCACTGATCCTTCGGTGATCGAATCCATCATGTCTGAAATTACGGCAGCCCTTGAATCCGAAGGAGCGTTGGATGTGATCGGATCACTGCAGACATTCCACAGCAGGGTCGGTTCAGTACTGCAGCTTGCCTGCTCCCTGGATATCGATACCGTGCCGATCGGAAAGATCGTTACCACACTTGCAGAACTGCACCCGGAACTGAAGACAGCGCTGAATAACCACAGCATGATCACATTGCTGCAGCCGCATACGTGAGACCACTCCGTTGAAAGAGTCCTCGGAAAAAAAACGGGAACGGGCAGAGAAGATCGCACGGATACTTCTCAAAGAATATCCCAGCGATCGAACCGCGCTTGTTTACGGTGACCCGTTCCAGCTGCTCGTCGCCGTTATCCTCTCCGCACAATGCACCGATGCTCGAGTCAATATGGTCACACCAGGACTCTTTTCACGGTTCTCCACCCCCCGCGATTTTGCATCGGCCGATGTGCGTGAACTCGAAGCATTGATCCATTCCACCGGATTCTATCACAACAAAGCAAAGAATATCATCGGCTGCTCGCTGGCATTGCTCGAGCGGCACAACGGTATCGTACCGGAGACAATGGAAGAGTTGTTCTCGCTACCGGGAGTGGGAAGGAAGACGGCCAACGTCGTCCTCGGCGCTGCGTTCGGAAAGATCGAGGGAGTGGTCGTTGATACGCACGTGATCAGACTCTCCAACCGATTAGGACTCACCAAAGAACAGGATGCGGTCAAGATCGAACAGGACCTGATGCCGCTCATCAAAAAGAAACAGTGGTTCCATTTTTCCCATTCGCTCATACTTCATGGACGGAAGATCTGTTCCGCCCGCAAACCGCTCTGCAGTGAATGCAGCATCAGACAGTATTGTCCCTCATCACTTGTGTAAAGAAACGTATGAATAGAAATGAAGCATATCAATTGATGACGGAGTGGACGACGAGTGAATCGTTGCGGAAGCATATGCTTTGTATTGAAACTGCGATGCTGGCGTATGCTCGGAAATATCACGAGGACGAAACATTATGGGGCATCACAGGATTGCTCCACGATTTTGATTATGAACGCTATCCTGATGCTCCCGATCATCCGATGAAAGGAAGCGAAGTGCTGCGAGAGAAAGGATATCCGGAGATCCTAATTACTGCGATCCTCGGACATGCCGATTACACGAACACGCCACGTGAGACATTGCTTGCGAAGACCCTGTTCGCCTGTGATGAACTTTCCGGTTTCATCGTCGCATGTTCGCTCGTGAAACCCGACAAAAAAGTCTCTTCTGTAGAAGTATCGACCGTGCGAAAGAAAATGAAAGACAAAGGATTTGCACGCAATGTCAGCAGAGAGGATATCATCAATGGCGCGGCGGAGATCGGTATTCCGCTCGATGAACATATCCAATTCGTCATTGACGCACTCCGCTCGGATGCCGATCGTTTGGGACTGTAGGATTATTTTGTGTAACTCTTTACCATTGTCATCGTAACAAAGGATATTTTATGCATCTTTCACTATCCATCAAACCGGAGAATACTATGAAGAACCTCTTTTACTTCTTAATGGCATTGCTTGTCTGCACGATGCCGATGCTCGCACAGGATAAGGATGACGACAACAATGAACGTGAATATTCTTACTGGAACAGGACCAAGATCGGCGGGGCAGGCGGGGTTACTCCGATCCTCGGGTTATTCGATAATAAAGAGGTCGATAAATTTCTGACATCGGCCGGTATGCCTTCACTCGGCAGCGACCCACTCTACCTTATCGGCGGTGAAGGATATGGGTATATCATGTTCCTGAAGAATGTCCGAATGGGCGGATTCGGTGTGACCGGGAAGAAGACGGTCAGTGCCATCCAGCCGATCACCGGCGGTGGAAATTTGAAAAAAGAAGTCGAGTATGAGGTCTCATACGGCGGATTTCTCGTCGATTATGTTCAGCCGATCGCATACAGACTTGATGTCTCCATCGGAGCATCCATCGGCGGCGGACAAATGAATTTCACGATGCGCAGAGATAACGGTAATTTCAAAGATTGGGCGACCGAATGGAATGATTTCGGAAATCCAAACTCACAGGCGGTGAACTATACAAAACATCTGAACGGAACTTTTGTGGTCTTCAATCCTCGGGTTGCGGTAGAATATACTCTGCTCACCTGGTTACAGCTTCGCATCGGCGCAGGATATCCGATCATGTATTCGCCGACATGGCAGCTTGACGAGAAGTATGAAGTCAATGCCGTTCCTTCGAAGATCAAATTGAACGGGTACACCGTGAATGCGGGGATCATGTTCGGATTCTTCGGCTGGTAAATTTCCTTTCGTCCGTAAAACAGTGATGCCATGACTCACCGTCATGGCATCACTGTTTTAAACATTTCCGAATAGTACCGATCTATAATTTCTCGAACCGTGCCTGGAAGAATCGGAGATATTTCGGTTCATAGATCATCTTCAGTCCTTTCACGCTTGCCCTGTTCTGCCACACTTCATACACTGATTCCACCGTGACATCGCAGTGCGCCTGCGTATAGACACGGCGGGGGAAGGTCAGACGAACGAGTTCGAGTTTCGGGAAATAATGATCGCCGGTCTCTTTGTTCCTGCCGGCGGAAACGATACCGCGTTCC
>CALROS020000311.1:0-3413 GCA_943369855.1 Chitinophaga pinensis
TCTCCGACTTCTTGATCTTCTTCACGGTGTCTTCGGTAACGAGCGTATCCTTGTTGATGATGATCTCGCCCGTTTTGCGATCCACAACATCACCGCAGATGATACGTCCGACAAAGTCCTTCAGATCGATGTCGGCAACTTTCACTTCCTCAACAAGGTTGAAGAGTTCCATGATCTCATCGTCCGACGAATATCCGAGCGCACGCAGAAGCGTGGTGACAGGAAATTTCTTCTTCCGGTCGATGTAGGCATACATCACATTGTTAATGTCCGTTGCAAACTCCACCCACGATCCGCGGAACGGGATGATGCGTGCGGAATAGATCGGTGTTCCGTTCGGATGGGTCGATTCGCTGAAGAACACACCGGGTGAACGGTGCAGCTGGCTCACGATCACGCGCTCAGCACCGTTGATGATGAATGTTCCGCGTTCGGTCATGTAGGGAAGATTTCCGAGATACACGACATCTTCGATGGTGTCCGTATAACCTTCGCCGTTCTCCGCTTTCTGTGACAGACGCAGTTTCGCTTTGAGCGGAACAGCATAGGTCAGTCCGCGTTCCTGACATTCGCGAACGGTGTATTTCGCTTTTTCAACGTAATATTCAACGAACTCTAAAAGGAAATTCTCGCGTGTATCGGTGATGGGAAAATTCTGGAGGAACACCTGCTGCAGTCCGCGGTTCTTGCGCTTTGCGGGTGCTGTCTTTTCCTGCAGGAACAATTCGAACGACTCGATCTGCACGTTCAGCAGATCCGGATATTCAACGACCTCATTGATAGTTGCAAAACTATGCCGGCCCGTTTTCGGGTCGAGATGCAATCTGGATTGGCTCTTCAACTCAATCACTCCTTCAGGTCATGAACCTGATGATGATGTTGGTTAGGGATAAAAACTGTTCAACGCGAAGCGATGAACGAATGGATAAACTTTCTTGGAATTCCGCTCTGATGCGAACTTTCTTGCCGTTTTGGACCGGTCAGACAAAAGAATACACAAGCCGATGTCCCGTTTTTTGCATTCGCGGGACGATCGGCTTGGTAGATTTCAGTATTCTATAGAATGTTCGATATGGACCATTACAGAGTATTGAAAAAGTTCTCGGAAGAATTACTTCAACGCAACTTTTGCGCCGGCTTCTTCGAGCTTCTTTTTCAACGCTTCTGCGTCTGCTTTGTTCAGACCTTCTTTGACGGGCTTCGGTGCACCGTCCACGAGATCCTTTGCTTCTTTCAAGCCAAGGCCTGTTGCTTCGCGGACAACTTTGATCACATTGATCTTCTGTGCGCCGCCCTCAGTCAGTTCGACTGTGAATTCGGTCTGTGCTTCTGCTGCGGGAGCTGCGCCGGCTGCCGGTGCTGCTGCCATCATTACAGGAGCTGCTGCGGAAACACCGAACTTCTCTTCGAGAGCTTTTTTGAGTTCGACTGCTTCGAGAAGGGTGAGTTTTTCGATCTTTTCAACTAATTCTGCTACGACTGACATTGTTATTTCTCCTTATTTCTATTTTATTAATTAAAAACTTTTTCGAGCGGGATGCTGTATCACGCGGCTTTTTTCTTTTCAATAGCATCGAGAACACCGACAACATCTCTGACCACCGCATTGAGCGAGCCAACGATACCGGAGACCGGCGCGTTGAGTGATCCGAGAATGCTTGCAATGACTTCCGGACGTGACGGCAGTGCAGCAAGTTCCTTCAATTTGGAACCATCATACACCTGCTTCTCGATCACGCAGACCTTCACTGTAAACTTGTCGTTCTTCTCTTTGAACTTTTGAATGATCTTAGCCGGTGCTGCAGCGTCGTCATATGCGAATGCGATACCGGTGGGTCCGACAAGCTTATCATACACTTTATCGTATCCCGTGACATTCTGCAATGCCCGTTTCGCGAACGTATTCTTGACAACTCTATATTCAATACCGGATTTTCGGAATTCAGCGCGGAGTTTTGTGATCTCCTCCACTTTGATCCCTGCAAAATCAGTAAAGAACATTCCCTGAGCCTTCGCAACCATTTCCTGGATTTCGGCTACAACTTGTTCTTTTTCTGATTTATTCATTGTGATAATATTTCTGCTTATTGATACAATGAGAAGCCCCCGATTTTTTCACGAGGCATCATATCAGGTTTATGAGATTATGAGTGCGTAAACTTTATTATGACTGGACGACTGTCCGGTCGATCTGCACACCGGGTCCCATCGTGGTCGAGACGAAGATGCTCTTCACGTAGGTGCCTTTGGATGTGGAGGGTTTCAATTTGCCGACGGTGGCAAGGAATGCTTTCACGTTGTCGACAAGTTTATCTTTATCGAAGTTCGCTTTGCCGACGGTGGAATGGAGAACGCCTGCTTTGTCAACACGGAATTCGATCTTACCGGCTTTCACTTCCTTCACTGCGGTCGCGACATCCAACGTCACTGTTCCGCTCTTCGGGTTCGGCATAAGTCCACGGGGTCCGAGGATTTTTCCGAGCTTACCGACTTCCACCATCACGTCCGGGGTAGCGATAATCACATCGATATCCGCCCAGCCGCCTTTGATCTTTTCCACATATTCTTCGAGGCCTGCATGATCGGCACCGGCTGCTTTTGCTTCAGCATCTTTGGGAGCTTTTGCCATTACCAACACGCGGACCGCTTTACCGATACCGTGGGGAAGCGCAACTGTTCCGCGGACTGCCTGATCTGCTTTTTTGGGGTCTACACCGAGACGGACTGCGATATCAACTGATTCGTTGAACTTTGCCGTTGCGGTCTCTTTCACAATGCCGATCGCTTCATCGACATTATAGATCTTCTTTGCATCAAATTTCTTAGCGGCGTTCTTGTATTTCTTTCCGTGAGCCATGGATTCTCCTTAGTGGTACAAGCGTTACACGCGAGGCGTAACTCCCACGATTGAATGAATGATTAACCTTCTACGTTGATACCTAAACTTTTCGCTGTTCCTTCGATCATGCTCATTGCGGCATTGATATCGTCTGTGTTGAGATCAGGCATTTTGGTTGTTGCGATCTCTTTCACCTGTGCACGTGTCACTTTACCGACCTTGTTACGGTTCGGCTCGCCGGAACCTTTCTGCACTTTTGCCGCTTTGATCAGCAACACAGCTGCAGGAGGGGTCTTTGTGATGAAGGTGAACGATTTGTCAGAGAAGACGGTGATGATCACAGGAATGATCAGTCCTGCCTGCGACTGCGTGCGGGCATTGAACTGCTTACAGAATTCCATGATATTCACGCCTTTTTGACCAAGCGCGGGACCGACCGGAGGAGCAGGATTTGCAGCACCGGCGGGAATTTGCAACTTAATAAAGCCAACGACTTTCTTTGCCATAGTATATCTCTACTGAGTTAGATTGATAAATTATTTTTCAACTTCGACCTGACTGAAGTCGAGCTCGA
>CALROS020000312.1:0-3412 GCA_943369855.1 Chitinophaga pinensis
CTCACGGACTTGAACTGTTCCTGCAGAAAAAACTTTCTGAGGTCCCGTGTTACGGACTTGTCAGCATCAGCTGGAACGAAGCAAAATTCAAAGCGATCGACGGGGTCTCACGTTCCAGTGCATACGATCAGCGGTGGATCATCAATCTCGGCGGCGGGTATATCCTGAACGAACAGTGGGAATTCAGCAGCAAGTTCAGATTCGCTACCGGACGTCCGTACACTCCCTTCAATGCGGATGGTTCACAGAATATTTCGTCATACAATTCTCTGCGGATCAGCGCAAATCACAGTTTGGATATTCGGGTCGATCGGCGTTGGAACTTTGACGGGTGGAATCTGATCACGTATGTCGATATCCAGAATATTTACAATCGAAAGGCATCAGATATCCCGATCTTCGACAAACGGACACAGACAGTGAAGCAGCCGGAAGGCGGGATAGCGCTTCTTCCCTCCATCGGCGTCAGCGCTGAGTTCTAACCTAAGAGTCCTCTCAAAAACAGAAAAGGCATCGGATCTATGATCCGATGCCTTTTTTTATGCCGCGATAAAAAAAGCTATTTTTCTTTTAACGGGATACCGAGTTCTTCAAATTTTCGGTAAAGAGTGGAAAGACTGAGTCCCAGATCCTTTGCAACTTTATCCTTATCACCGCCGTGATGTTTCAGTTTCTGCTCAATGTACCGCCGTTCGAACATATGAACAGCGTCCTTCAGTGACTGTGATGAATAATCGATCACGGAGATCTGAGCACTGGCCTGAAGCTCTTCCGGCAGATGCTGCACATCGATGATCTCGGCGTCGCAGAAGATCATTGCCCGTTCTACGATATTCTGCAGTTCACGGATCTGACCCTTCCATTGATGGTTCACCAATGCGCTCATCGCCTGATTCGAGATCCCTTTGATCGCCTTCCCCATTTCCACCCTGAATTTCGAGATGAATGAATTCACGAGCAGCGGAATGTCCTCGGAACGTTCACTCAGTTCCGGCAGATGGATCTCAACGACATTCAAACGATAGAACAGATCCTCTCTGAATTTTCCTTTGGCGATCTCCTCTTTCAGATTGCGGTTGGTTGCGGCAACGATGCGGACATTGATCGGCAGTGTATCATTGCTTCCCACAGGAGTGATCTCGCGCTGTTCAAGCGCACGCAGAAGTTTCGGCTGTAGGTGGAGCGGCATTTCACTGATCTCATCCAGCAGAAGCGTCCCGCCTTCCGCAGCTTTGAATGCTCCGTCCTTATCGCTCGTGGCGCCGGTGAACGATCCCTTTTTATGCCCGAAGAGTTCGCTTTCAAACAACGTCTCCACAATAGCGCCGCAGTTGATCGCGTGGAACCGTTTGCTCGACCGCTTGCTGTGCGTATGGATCGCCCTCGCAACCAGTTCTTTTCCCGTTCCGCTCTTACCGGTGATGAGCACCGTTCCGTCCGTCGGAGCGACCTTTTGGATGTCCATGAAGATCTTTTTCATCGCTTCACTTTGTCCGATGATCGATGAGAAATCGAATTTCCGGTTCACCTCCTGCCGCAGCAGGGTATTCTCCATGACGAGTTCTTTGTATTCGAACAATTTCTTTATCCGGAACAGCAGATCATCGAATTCGATCGGCTTTAAAAGGTAATCATACGCCCCTTTGCGGATCGCCGCTACCGCTGTCTCGATGGATGCATATGCCGTTATGATGATGACAAATGTCTGCGGGAACCGTTCGGAGATCTTCTCCAGCAGTTCCGGACCGCGAAGTTCCGGCATCTCGATATCCGTGATCACCAGATCGAACATGTGCTCGCCCATCACTTTCAGCGCCATCGCACCATTCTCGGCTTTGCGCACCATGTATCCTTCTTTTTCAAGGATAAAACTGATCGAATCCCTGATGATCTCTTCATCATCAACGACAAGAATCTTCTTCTTCATTTACTCTCCCTTTTTCGGCAGCCGAACATTGAATGTCGTTCCTTTTCCCAATTCACTTTCCACATGGATATCACCGCCAAAATTCCTGATGATACCCAGACTCACCCAGAGACCCAACCCTGTTCCCTTGCCGACCTCTTTTGTTGTAAAAAATGGATCGAACACTTTCCCCAAGTGATGTTCGGCAATTCCCGTGCCATTATCGGATATCGTAATTTCGACTTTTTCATCCGATTGTTTTGTCAAAATTGAGATTGAGGAATCAGGATTTCCCATACTTGCATCCACCGCGTTCATCAGGATATTGAGAAAAACCTGTAGGACCTGATCATGAACGGCAAGAACGAACGGCAGATTCTCCTCAAGCGCAACATTGAGTTTGATGGAACGTGCTTTCTTTCCGTATTGAACGATATTCAATGCTTCCCGTACCACAAGATTGATGCTGACCTCTTTTACTTCATGGGTGGACGGCCGTGAAAAATCGACAAGTTCGCGGATGATCTTTGCGATACGGTTGATCTGGTTCTTCACCAGTTCCAGTTTCTCCTGCACAAAATCATCTTCTGTTTGACGCTGAACGACCTGGACCAATGACGAGATGGATGTGAGAGGATTCCCTACTTCATGTGCGATACCGGCGGCAAGAGTTCCGAAGGTCTCCATTTTTTGTGAACGGACGACCTGACGCTCAAGGATCTTTTGGTCGGTGATATCGCGGTGTGCTCCAAGAAATCCAATGACCGCATGCTGTTCATCCACGATCGGCGAGATAACGAGTTCGGAATAGAATAGTTCACCGTTCTTCTTTCTGTTCTGGATCTGTCCCACCCACTGCTGGCCTGTATTGATCTTCATCCAGACCTTTTTCCAGAACTCTTTCCCATGCTTCCCGCTGTTCAGTTTGTTCGGATTCTGACCGATCAGTTCTTCGCGCGAATACCCCGTGATATGTTCAAAGGCCGGATTCACGTAGATCATTTTCCCTTCCGTGCTGGTGATCTGGATCGGATTCACCGTTCGATGGATCACTTCGGAGAACCGGATGAGCTCAAGCTCTTTGTCGTGCTGTGCAGTAATATCCCGTATGACAATAAGGAATAATGCACTCTTCGTACCGCTCAGCGGGTGAATTGAAACTTCCGTGAAGAATTGTTCCTGCTCGGATGGATGAAATTCGGCTCGGAATGATTCAGGAGAGTTCTTCAGGCTTTTCTCAAAGAGCTCCAGTCCCGACTCCCGAAAGCATGCGGACAATTTTGTCTGAGTGAATTTCCGTTCAGCTGTTTTTGTATTCATCTCAACGATCTTTGATGATTCATCGATGATGAATGCAAAATCGTTCAGAAGATTGAATATTTGTTTGTAGGTATCGAGGGTCAGCGGCATAATGATTATTGACGTTTTGTTCCATCATATTACGACATATTTGCGCTGATTTCAATTGATGTTTTGGCTATATTTGATTGAATACCAATGAAAACA
>CALROS020000313.1:0-3411 GCA_943369855.1 Chitinophaga pinensis
CCCTCGATCTTTCCCGGAACTCCGCTGTTCAGCTCTATTGTCAATGCATTCTTAGCCATGGTCACCACTTTATAACCGATCTGAGAGACCGCCGCGGAGAATTTACCCGACACTACCTCGGCAAGCTTCTTGTTCTTCTCATTCACGGAAATGGAGAACGCTTTATCCGATGCCTGAGCGGACCAGGAGAAAGTCACAGCGGATGATGCAAGATTCTGTTCGAATTCCCTGCCGATCCCCGCAAGTGCAATTACCGCTTTGATGCCGTTGCCGCTTCTCACGATGGTCGAGAATGATACCAATCCTTTATCGTCCGTAGTCCCTTCGCCAAGCTGGTTCTTGTCATCGAGCATGAATTTCACATTCACTCCTGAACACGGCACTCCGTTCACCGAAACCGAGACGACGAACGGCTGGGCGAATTTCTCGCCGATCTTCCCTTTTTGATCGTCGCCCCCCTTTTTCTCCACTTTTACTCTCGTGAGCATCTCGCGGATATCGGTCTGCAGTGCCGCAGGATTGAATACGGACGGGAATGAGAACGGGGCGCGCGCGGCAGCGTTGTGCATCACTTGTTTGGCGAGGAGCGGTGCGATCACCTGTTTGATCTGATTGATGCTTTGGATCGCTTCATTGAGCCGTCCTTTGCCCGCAAATTCCTTTCCGGCCATTCTCAGATCGGTTGCCTGTTTCCAGCCGCTTTCCAGATCGGACCGGAGTGAGCTGCAGTACTTATCGCGGTTCAGGACAAGCAATGCATAGGTGGTCATCGTCTGCTCATCCGTTGCGGTCTCGGCGACCTCCGCTCCGGTGATCTCATCATTCACCATCGTCCTCGACTGACGCTTGAAATCGGAATAGATCTGCTCATCGTCGTTCACCGAGAAATTCTGCGTAACGCTCTTCATTTCGGACTGCACCTGCACCCGCAGCTGCGAGGCGATATCGGAGAGTGCGGACTTCTTTGCCGCTTCAATTCCCGTAGCACCGTTGGGAGCCGTACCGACGCCGATGATGTATGCTGAACCGGGATATTTCGGATGCTGGTGGGAGGAATACCATTCCGGGGTTTGTGCAAGAAGGAATGATGAAATGAACAATGGAACGAACAAACGAATGATATTTTTCATATGGTAACGATACGATATGTTCCACTAATGTGTTATAGCACTGAACGGGAACAAAGAATGATTGTATTTTCCTCTGTGATCTCCCTGCCCGCCGCCGCGAAGCGGTCCTTCGAAAGGGCGGGAGTGGCTTTTTATTCTACGCCGACAACGATCATTTTACGGTTCAGCGTGATCTGTTTCAGTTTTCCTTGTGTGAAATTATTCCCGAATTCACGGCGCAATTCACGGTACAATGCGGACGGGGACTGCAGGTCCTTGTCCTGGATCCACACAAGATAATCGATAGTCTTGTCAGCAACGATGTTTTCTTTCGTCTTGCCGGCGATCTTTTTCAGCGTCTTCGATGCGGCATCGGCAATATCCAGCCGGGTATCTTCGTCAAAATTGCCGACAAGATTGAAGATGATCTTATACTGAGCGCCGTTCTTCAGATCGTCCTGCCAGTACGAATTGATGCGTGAGATAACATTATTCAGAGCGTTGGTCACAGCTGCTTCGACCAGAGCCGTTGCGGGCGCAGCTGATTCTTCGCTGTATCCCGTTTCCGTCCCGAGCAGACGTGCAGTGGTTGTTTCATACGCACGGACCGAGACGGACGCTTTACGCACATCAGATGAACCGACCTTTCGTGTATCGACGGTGATGGTATAGGAGACATAGATATCGCTGCCGACGGAGAGAGCGATCATATACGAAAGATCCTCTTCGTGACCTTTCAGACTCAATTGCGCTTTCTGCTGTTCATACAGCTGCTGTGCCTGTTCCGGCGCCACAACATTGTATTTCTTCTGGGTGAGATACGATTCGATCACCGATGCACCCTGTTTCAGAACGCTGTTGGAACGGAGTTCGGCGAGAGGATTCTCACCCGGCTTCACTTCCGGCAGCGCCATGAGCGTCGGCATGCCGAGCTCTTCCGTGACATCTTCCAGTTTCTCGAGCACACGCTGGTCCGTCAGATAATTCTGAATGGCGGCACGGTTCACGCGGAACTGTTTCTCAATGCGGATCTTCTCACCGCCGGCTACTTTCACCCGGCTGTCGAATCCATTCGCTTCCCATGCGATGTACTTCTGGATATTCTCCGCAGCGAAGAACCCCTGTTCGAGCGGACCGAATTTGCGTTTCTCATCGTCGCTCCGCACGAGTCCGTCCAGTCCGGCACCGCCGTAGATCACAAAATAGACCGCCGCTTTGCGGGCATCGATCTCGGCAAGTTTCACCGATTCCTCTTCCTTTAGTCCGAACATACCGGACTTTCCGCCGGTCCCTTTCGCTTTGATCAATACTTCACCGGAGGTGACCGCTTCGATAAATGTAGCCTGACGCGATTCGGGAAGATTTCCTTGTGCAGAGAGTGACGCAACGATAAGAAATACTGCTGCAATGATGTATGTTTTCATGATATGCCTGTATTCGTTGAAATAATTCAGTATGCCGGTTGGAACATCACCCGGATCGATGCTGAAGGAATATATCCAAATCTCCATTCAGCCGGTTTGACCGGCATCAATTGAGGGACGGTAGTGAATAATTGAACCAGACGAACCAGCCGATACCGGAGTATTTCACCTCGGGTCCTTTGGCGTTATCCAGTTTTGTATCATTCTTATCTTTGTCGGTGACCGTCACATTCCATTCATTGCTGACCGGCGCACCGGAATATTCCGCTCCGCCGCCGATCGAGAATTCGGGAGTGATATATATTTCAAGACCGGCTTTGGCATCAAAACCGAAAGCGGTGTGCATCAATGAGTATGTCAGATCGTTGCCGTTCTTATCCTTGGCAACATCCGAAAGACGCGTAAGATTATACCGCATATCGGCTTGCAGGAGTAAGCCGAACCGGCGGATGTAGAATTTTTTCAGCAAGCCCACATCAACATACCCGCCGATCCCGGGACCGGCATCTTTCGTACTGTCGATCTTGTACGGTAACTTTGAATAATCGGTGAAGAAGAATTTTCCGGACATGTTTGGAAATCCGAGCGCCGCACTCACGTTCAGCCATAATTCCGAGACATTCGTAGCGCCGGCAAGACTCATTTGAATGGCAGCAGTCGGTCCGAACATTCCGGAATAATCCTCATCCACGCGCAGCCAGAATATCTTTCCGTCCGGCATCACGAAACTATTGTCGAACTTCCCGATCTTCACCGGGATCTTCCCGAATCCGCCGATACCGTTGATGCCGAGCAGCGGAATTTCCGTCACGCTCAATCCGGGTGAATAGTTCGAACCGGTGATCGTCTGTGCATACGAGAGTTCCGATTCATTCTTT
>CALROS020000314.1:0-3411 GCA_943369855.1 Chitinophaga pinensis
CGGTATCGGCTTTACCGGACTTCCCATCCGCATCAATTGTCCTGCAGAACTGACCGTGATCACGCTGGCGTGACCAAATTTCTCTTTGAAATTAGAACGTGTTTTCTCTATATTCTTCTCGTAGTTCAATAGATCACTGGAAGAAATCATTAAACACGTTCTCTCTTTATGGAAGTCACCCAACAGCAAGCCCCGCAAAATATCGGATGGATCGAAGTCGTCGCAGGATGTATGTTCAGCGGCAAGACGGAAGAATTGATCCGAAGACTGCGCCGAGCGCAGATCGCACGTCAAAAAGTTGTCATCTTCAAACCGCGTATCGATAACCGTTACTCTGCAAATCAGATCGTCTCCCATAACACACAATCACTGGAATCCATCGTCATCGACAAAGCCGAAGAGATTCCCGCGCTCGCTAAAGATGCGCAGGTCGTCGGGATCGATGAAGTGCAGTTCTTCGACATGTCCGTTGTCGCTGTCTGCAACAAACTGGCGGATGACGGAAAACGGGTGATCGTGGCCGGTCTTGATCAGGATTACCGCGGTCTTCCCTTCGAACCGATGCCCCAGCTGCTTTCCGTCGCCGAATATATAACGAAGACTCTCGCGATCTGCGTCGTCTGCGGCAATCCGGCGGACAGAACTCAACGGAAGATCGCGAATGCCGACCGTGTGGTGGTCGGTGCTGCGGATTCCTATGAAGCGCGCTGCAGAAAATGTCATTACATCCCTGAATAAGTTTTGAGGGCTTTCCTGAAGGAAGCCCTCTTTTTTTATCTCATTACTCAAAGGATCATCATGGATATCCTGAATATCTTGCACGGATTTTTTGGTTTGGCTGTTGTTGTTGGAATAGCGTGGTTATTCTCCAATAATAAGAGCAAGGTCAATTGGAGACTGGTGGCAACGGGAATTACGCTGCAGTTTCTTTTTGCGTTCATTGTTATCAAGACCGATATCGGACGGGGTGTGTTCCATGCCATCAGCGGCGGTTTTGTTAAACTGCTGGAGTTCACAACGGAAGGCGCATCGTTCGTGTTCGGTCCTCTTGCGATCGGACCGGCTGCTCCCGGAACAATGGGATTCTTCTTCGCATTCCAGGTCCTTCCTACCATCATCTTCTTCGCCGCTCTGATGTCGGTGTTCTATTATCTTGGCATCATGCAGAGGATCGTTCAAGGAATTGCGTGGTTCATGGCGAAAGTCCTTGGAACTTCCGGTGCCGAATCGCTCGCAGTGGCGGCAAGCGTCTTCATCGGACAGACTGAAGCGCCGCTGACCGTGAAACCGTATATCTCCACCATGACAAAATCCGAACTGCTCACGATGATGATCGGCGGAATGGCCCATATTTCCGGCGGTGTGATGGCTGCGTACGTTCAGATGCTTGGAGTTGCCTTTGCGAAAGCAAACGGTTGGGAATTAGGGACCGCGCAAGTGCAGTTTGCCGGCCATTTATTGGCTGCAAGCGTCATGTCTGCCCCAGCAACAATGATCATCGCCAAAGTATTGATCCCGGAAGTGGAAGAACCGCTGACAAAAGGATCTGTTAAGATAGAGATCGAAAAGACCCACTCAAATCTGATCGAAGCCGCTGCCGGCGGTGCTTCGGACGGGGTGAAATTGGCGATCAATGTTGCCGCAATGCTGATCGCTTTCGTAGCGCTTATTGCGTTGTTGAATTCGCTGTTGGCGTGGACCGGCGAGGTCTCCGGACTGAATGTCATCCTGATGCAGAACTTCAATCGTCCTTTGTCACTCGAGCTGGTCTTCGGACTTGTGCTTCAATTCGTCGCCTTCGCCATCGGTGTTCCGTGGGCAGACGCACTCAATGTCGGAAGTTTGATGGGAATTAAAACTGTGCTGAATGAGTTCGTTGCCTACTCGAGACTTGCTGATATGATCTCTGCTAAGATGTTGTCCCCCAAAGCGATAACGATCGCAACGTATGCTCTTTGCGGCTTCGCTAATTTCTCTTCGATTGCGATCCAGATCGGCGGTATCTCTCCTCTTGCCGAGAACAGACGAAGTGATATTGCGAAGTTCGGTCTTCGCGCATTGCTCGGCGGAACGATCGCAACATTGATGACCGCGACCATCGCCGGCATCCTTGTCGGATAAAATGAAGGAACAACTATGAGCGCGTTAGAAGAATCAGTTTCGTATTTGAAGTCCAAAACAACCAAATCTCCGAAGATCGCCGTTGTTCTTGGTTCTGGTCTTGGAGATTTTGCTAAGCAGATCAAGGAACCCATCACCATTTCTACGGGTGATATTCCGAATTATCCGGTATCAACTGTTCCCGGTCACGCAGGAAAGATCTTTTTCGGCACACTCGTAAGCGGCGGCCGGACTTCAGCTGAATTGATCGTCTTTCAGGGACGAGTTCACCTGTATGAAAGCAATGATGTTAAAAAAGTGGTCCACCCTATTCAGGTCGCGGCAGGTGTCGGTGCTGAGTATTTGATCGTTACAAATGCTGCAGGCGGGATCAACCGTCTCTTCGATTCCGGAACGTTGATGTTCATCCGCGATTATATCAATTTGACCGGTGAGAATCCTCTCATCGGCAATTCGGACCTTAATTCCGTGCTCCATTCCCGGAAAGAACCGGCAATGAGTCCTTCTCTATTGGAAAAAGGACGTGCAACAGCATTGAAACATGGTATCAAGACCAAAGAAGGGGTCTATTGCTGGACGAAAGGACCGACCTACGAAACTGCTGCTGAGATCAGAATGATGGCGACTTTGGGAGCTGATGCAGTGGGAATGTCCACGGTACCGGAGATCATCGTTGCACATCAATTAGGGATGAAGATCCTCGGTATCTCGTGTATTACGAATATGGCTACCGGAATATCACCGAAAAAACTGTCCCACGAAGAAGTGACAGAAACTGCGAACAGAGTAAAGAATGATTTTACAAAATTAGTAAGCGAGATTATCTTAGAGATACATTAAGATAAGTTGTTATTGTGTAATCAATTAAATAGATGATATAACATCAGATATACCAGCACACCGGTAACGGAGACATATGCCCACAGCGGAAATGTCTTCTTTGCCATCTTCTTGTGAAGTTCAAAATTTCCTTTCAACGCCCTCACGACCGTAATCACCACCATCGGCACGATCACCGCCGCCAATATCACATGTGAGATCAATAGGGTAAAATACAAAGGTCTGCTCCATCCCTCTCCTCTGAACGCAACGGAACCAACGTTCGCGTGATATACCAGATAACTGACCAAAAATAATCCCGACGTCGTCAGTGCAGCCAGCATATATTTCCGGTGCTGTTCGCGCCTCCCTGCTTTTATGTGACGGTATCCTGTGATCAATAGGACGAAGCTGATGAAGTTCAGGAGTGCATTGAGAGTGGAAAGGTATTCGAATTTCATACAGTCATGG
>CALROS020000315.1:0-3403 GCA_943369855.1 Chitinophaga pinensis
AACAACGTTTCACTCTCCGTTCAGCAGCGGTTCTATCTCGGCAGCGGTAATACAACGATGTTCGGTCTTGCATCGGATGTCGGTTACGGAACATCCGTTACCGGCCGGTATGAGATCGGAAGCGGCATCAATGGTCAGCGCAACCAGGCAAGCATCGGATTGAAGAATACCACGAAGATCACGGACGATATCACCGGAAGTATCTCCTACGAACGCACACGTGCGCTGGACCGCAACATCGCGGAAGCAAAGACCGGCGATAACGATGCGCTTTCACTCGGATTGGAATATCTGCCGAAAGCTGCCTATAAAGCGGCGATCAAAGGCGAATTCGCGAAGAATCCTCAGGCGATCCGCCGCAGTGTGACATTCGGCGGTGACATCCGCGTTGCAGAGGATTTCACACTGCTTGATAAAATGACCTACTTCGAAGAGGACCGTTCTGCATCGCAGACCGCGAACTCCACTTTTGCCGACGGTGCATTATCGTCGAATCAGATCGGAACTTCGCTCGGCGGCGGATTATTGAAGAAATTCGATAACGCGATCGGAATCGCATACCGTCCCATCGAATTCGACTGGCTGAATGTTATCGGTAAGTATGAGAAGAAGATGGAATTCAACGGCGTGGTGCTGCCGCAGACATCCTACGATGTGAACATCATCTCCATCCACACCTTTGTGGAACCGATCGTCGGTCTTGAGATCGGAACGAAATATGCGATGAAATTCGCAAGTGAAGAGGCATTCGGTCTGAAGGCAGCGACATTCACGGACTTCTATCTTATCCGCGCCGAATATGATCTGCGCTGGAATAATTTCGATGTTGCGGCAGAATATCGTATTTTGAACTCACGCATTGTGGATCAGGCGAATTCGTCATCGATCAAACGCGGTTACAGTGCTGAAGTGGGGAATGTGGTGTTCGAGAATATCCGCCTTGCTGCAGGATATAACTTTGTGGGCACAGCGGACCGTGACCTGGTCGGAAAAGATTATCAGTCCGCCGGACCGTTCATCTCTGTCCGCGCGAAATTCACCGAAAAGATCTTAAATTTATTCAATAAATAATCAGTCAACTCCCTGTAGCATGATCAACAGCCACTCTATAATAGATACGATGAAAGAGAACACACGGATCCTCGTGCTGTTCCTGCTTTGCATCACGGCCGGCATGACACAGTCTGTGTTTGCCCAGAGTCTTGCCAATTACAAAGCGCCGAACGGAAATCTCGCCCGGACGACCGGCATTACCTACAACTCCATCGAATTCACCGGCAATGCCGTTCCTTCGTGGCGTTTCACCGGATCAGGGGCAGAGGACGATGACCGAAGTTATCCTGTCTCGATCGGTTTTGATTTCTGGTATCTCGGCAACCGGTACACAACATTCTCAGTATCAACGAACGGATTCATCGATTTTTCATCCGCAAGCAACACCGGCGGACCGTCGACCAATCAATACGGCTCAACGGATAATGATCTCAGCCAGCCGAATTCCGCTCCGACCAGAACAATGCCGTTGACGATCGCACCGTTCTATTATGACCAGACAACCGATACGGCCAGCGGCGGATTGGATGCGTTGGGAAACGGCATCCGCTACTTGACAACCGGAAGCGTGGGAAGCCGAGTACTGACTGTTGAGTGGATCCGGTGTCAGCCGTGGTTCACCGGAGGAGGCGGAAGTCCGTCCTTCAATTATCAAGTGAAACTGTATGAAGGAACAGGTAAGATCGAGTTTGTGTACGGCTATATGGATATCAGCACATTTAGTTTTGCGTCACAATCCATCAATATCGTGCAAGGATATACGAGCGGTATGAACGGTACAAGCATCAGTGCGGCGCCGACGGCTGCCGAGATGCTCGTACAACAGACAGCCAATACTGCGACATTCTCCAATGCAGGTGTAACAGGAAATCCGTCGGATGCTCCTCATACTCTTCAGACGATACCTGTTTCGTATTCAATGATCTCGTTCTCGCCGCCGGTTCCGACAGCGCCTTCATCAATGTCATTCACGTCCGTCACGCAGACATCAATGCAGGTGAACTGGAGCGATTCTCCGAATGAGATCGCCTATGTTGTCTACCGCTCGGATGACGGAGGAGCGACATATAATTACATCACGCAGCTCGGGGCCGGTACACTGAATTATAATCAGACGGGACTCCTCGCGGGCACAACGTATTACTGGAAGGTCTATTCAGTTTCCGAAGGCGGATTGAGTTCGGCATTGACGGGAAATCAGTCGACCTCGGCAGCGGGAAATGATACCTCCGCAACGTCCGGACTCTGGAGCGCACCGGGAACATGGAAGAGCGGCATCGTTCCGACATCAGCTTCGAATGTGGTGATCGACGACGGTCATACCGTTACGGTCGATCAGAGTATTACGGTCAATTCATTGTCCGTCGGTAAAGGAACAAGCGGAATCCTTCAGATAGGAAATGATGCAACTGCACGGACGGTGACGGTGATCGGAAATGTCGATATCCGTTCAGGCGGCACATTCCGGGTGAACACGGCATCCAATTCCTCAGCACATGCTCTTAATGTGACCGGCAATATCACGAACAGCGGAACATTCGATATGTCGTCTGATGCGGACAGCCGTGCAGTGACGAATTTTACAAAATCCGGCACGCAGTCCATCAGCGGTTCTGGAGCTACGACCCGCTTCTATCTTATCACCATGAATCTCGGCGGGAGCGCATCCAATTTTCTTGATGTGTTCGCGACGAATTTCTCTTCCTCTGCAACGAACTATCTTACCCTCACAAGCGGAGTGTTCAATCTTGCCACCGGTGTCACCACGACTCCGTTCACAGGGAATGTCACCATTCCGCTCACCGGAGGATTGAGAGTCAATCACAGTTCTGCGGTCCTGAATACGACCGGAGGCAGTCTTACCGTTGCCGGTGACTTCCGCGTGATGAACGGAACAGTGAATATCGGCAATGCAGCTGACAATAATCTCATATCGAACGGCGGAGTATTCATCATTTCCGGCGGAGCATTGAATGTTGCCGGTCGATTTGACCAGGCGAACAGTTATGCGCTGACGAATCTGACAGTCAGCGGCGGTACTTTGACGCTGAACACCACGGGGAGTACGTCGACCACCAATGCACCGTTCCAGATGAGCGTAGCGGGTTCCATCTTCAATATGTCCGGCGGAACGATCATCATTCAGAATCCCGGAAATTCAGGCGGTCAAAATCTTGGCTTTGTGAACACGTCCTATAACAATTACAGTGTCACCGGGGGAACGATCCAGATCGGCAATGCTTCGACGACTGCGTCATCCACGATCAAAGTGAACAGTTCTATCCCGGTCTACAATTTTGTTGTCAACAATTCAACGGTCACGGCACTGCTTGCGACGAACAATCTAACC
>CALROS020000316.1:0-3403 GCA_943369855.1 Chitinophaga pinensis
TCGAACCGGTAAATTCTCATTGCATCCCGCAACGAGAATACCGGCAAGAAAAAGAACGTTCATGATTACTGTCTTCATGATTATTGTCCCACCAGTGTGCATGGATTGAATTTATTGATATCCGGGCAATTGCCTCCTTCATGCATGTAACTTACCACAACGCATTGTGATGTCGTTACCGGAGCAGTATTCATTACGGCAAGTTGATCGAACAATTTAATACTCGCAGTGAACATGAACTTCTGCCGGTCCGAGATCCTTCGTTTACCTGTTGAAAGATCAGAATAGATCACATCGCAGCCGCTTTCCTGATGCACCTGGAAATGATTTGTCAGATAGGTACTGTCATCGGTCATCATATCCCAATTTGCAAAGAAGACGATCGAATCACCGGGAGGGATGCTCAATCTTCCGGTCAATGCATTGAAGTTCTTTATGCCGGAAAAGATATCATCCTTCGTGATCCTGAATGTCCTGTTCTTGTTGAAATCACCGTTATCGTTCAGCGTGGGCAGCCATGTGACCACGATCGTTCCGCGGATCGCGGCTTCTCCCTCCAGCGTCTCATCAAGATCATTCTTCACGGTCAAATAGAAACGAAGATAGGACCGATTACTCTGAAAGACATATCCGCTCCGCAGTGATGTCGTCACCTGCGACGAAAGATCGTCCCTCACCGGAAGTCCTTCGTTACAGCCCATTACTATGACCGCAGAGGTTACAAGGCACCATATATTTATCGAACGGTGCATTACGGATTGACCGTCACATCCCGGATGTTCGAATAGAAAAAGAATCCGTTCGTATAATTCATTTTGATCCGATAGAACGGGGACGTTCCGATCGCGGCTGTATTATCCGTTGCGAAGTTGACGTTCTCATCAGTAATCACCTGAAGGTCCTTCGTTGTATTATCGAACGCAGAAGTAGCACACCGCTGCAGGATATAACTGGAGAAATTCGGATTCAAATTCTTCTGCCAATACACGGTCACTGAACCTCCGCTGCTGTTGAGCGAATCGAGCTGCGAATATTTGTATCCGTAGATCGTAAAGTTCAGTTTGGGAATATTATTCCCCGCATCCGCTTGAATGACCATCACACTATCCTCCATCGCAAGTTCTACGCCGGCAGTTGCGATACCGCTGCTGTTGGTACCGGAAGCGGTCGGAAATACCGTTCCCGCCCCTTTGAGCACGGAGAATTGCACTTGAAAGACCCCGGGAGGATTCAGATACAGCGGATTGCCGTATTTGTCCGATACTTTTACCACCAGCAAACCGTTCACCTTGCCGGCCTGCAGCATGTAGAATGTGTCGTTGGAGATCCTTTGCATGGTCTTGGGAACGCTGAGTGAGACCGTTCTTGCGTTGAAGTTGATCGTCCCGTTCTGAATGCTCGGTACCAGCGCCTGAGCAGTCTTCGTCCCGACGAGAGAATCCGCTGTCCATACAGCAGCAACCATTCCGGAAGAATCGCTGATCGCAGTCGCAGGCTGGATCTTTCCATACAGCGTAGAGAAATAGACCGCGACGTTCGGCACGGTATTGTTGTATGAATCCCACACCCTGAGTTTCAGCTGATTCGAGAAGGCACTGCCGACTATTCCAACCTGATTGTTGCCGTCGATGACTTCGACGCGCGAAGCACCGGACGTAATGGAGAACATGGTGAACTTTACCGGAGAACCTTTCAAACCCAGCACTGTTGCATAGATCCGTATTGAGTCTGCCTTATGACCGAGCGTTACAAACGTCTGGGCATAACCGTTTCCGTCGGTGGTGGCGGTCGTATCCGAGAATGTCGCGTTGCTGTTCTCTACGGTGAATTCCACGATGATACCGCGTACCGGTCTTCCATTCGCAGCGATGATGCGCACTTTTACCGGATTCACCAGTTTCGTATTTACTGCACCCGTTTGTCCGCCGCCGCCGGAACTGATGATGGAATCGGGGATCTCTTTCCCCGTACCGGCGATGGTATCGCGGTCGATACAGGAACATTGGAGAAGAAGAAATACGATGAAAAGCGGGACTTTGATTGTATTCATATTTGTTTTCCTATTGTCACAATATCAGAACCTCAAGAACACTTCACTGATTGTATTTCGGTCAGATCTCTCATCCCGCATTCTCAAAATATTTATCGCCGGATTCGAAATGACAACGATCAAAAAGATTTGCTTTACGACATCAGCGGAGATCACACGGTGTCTGCTTCTGTCCCGGTGTCAGCCACCGTTCACATATTTGGTCCGGCCAGAAATTGATCGCGCACATGTTCATGACCTTTTCCGGGAATTGAATGACCGCCGTTCGTTCAAAATATTGGATGCTGCATCTCACTTTAAAGGATGCGCTTTTAAAAACCAATCGCGGGATATACGTCGGAACGCCATTGATCATCACGGTGTTGCCGCAATCTACTTGTTTTGCATCGAGACGGTAATACGGCACGGTCCTGATATCGGTGCTGTCGTCAAATTTAAAATCCCAAAGATACCCCAGTTTCACCGTATCGTGCGGATCGATCAGCAGAGTACGGTTCACAGAATTATAGTTATGGGCAGTGAAGATATTCTGCGGGGTCAGCTTCACCGTCCGGACCGTTGTGAATGCCATGAGCCTGTCTTTCGGCACGACCCACTCAATTTCCATTGTGCCGTTGATGAGTGCATTACCGCTGATGGTCTCATCAAAATCATTGATGACCGTTGCGAAGAAATAGATGCCGTTAATCCCCGGTCCATACGCATACGCTATATCCAAATTCGCGGAGAAGATATGGTCCGGTTCATTCTTCGGCGGTAATTCCTCAGCACAGCCGGCAAGAAAGACCGTGAAAATAATTACCGATATGCAGCAATAATTCCGCATGGGATGCACTTTTTCAGTCATCGCACAACACCGACTGTTAGTATGTATTCAAATTCTGATCTTCCATGATAACGGCAAGTTTCAATGTCTTTACACCGATCTCCCCCATATCGATATACACGATATATAATCCGCTGGCAACAAAGAACCCGCTCTCATTGCGAAGGTCCCATCGGAAGAATTGACCTGGTTCATTCTTCTTCAAATGTCGCACCGGTAACCCCGCCAGTGAATAGATCCTGATATCCGCCTGTTCGGGAAGATGCGAGAATGTGACATATTTGTTCGATGAACTGGTCTCGAAATTATTCACTCCGTAGTACGGATTCGGGAATACGTTGATGGTATTCACCACTTTTTTTGCGGCGGTCTTGTCCGCTTTACCCACCGGACGTATATAGACCCTCTTGATATCGCCGTATTTGATCGATTTATATGGCGAGAGGCGAATCACCGTACCGGCAGCCGGTGCTTTCCCGTTATCCGCTTCGTTGACGAAAATGATATTCTTTGCAATATGATTCACT
>CALROS020000317.1:0-3397 GCA_943369855.1 Chitinophaga pinensis
CGTTCACGAACAGAGAAGTGAAACGAACATCAGGAGCCGCGGTCAACGATCTCGGATCAGGAAGTGTGAACATGGTCAATTCGAACGCCGATGCAGCGGCGAGTATTCCCGGACGTGCGATCACTGTTCCAACCGATGATGTAGAATAATCCTGCAGCGACATGAACCGGTCAACATTCTGGTCCGGCATCAGCATCAATCCCGCCTGTGAACCGATCAGAATTCCTCCTTCTTTAGTTTCCGTGAGGGACCAGATCTGATTGCTGATCATTCCGTCTTTCGTCGTGAGGTGTTTCACCGTGCCATTGCGACAGATGAACAGTCCGTGATACCGTGAGCCGAACCACATCGCACCGTCGCGTGTCTGCAGTACAGAGCGGTATGGTACAGAAGGGAGCATCTTCAGGACCGAATCCGTTGAATCAAGAACGATCCCGTGTTCCGTCCGGCGGAGAATATAGTTCTCTCCGTCATATCCCATGATCCAGATCGATCCCTGCCAGTCCTCATACATCGACCGGACGTCGCGCAGCGACGTGTTCACATGGTAATCCCATCGAGCGATCACATTCACACCGGACGAGCAATCCAGTCCGATAAGACCGCCGTCCCGCAGACAATACCAGATGATGCCGCGGGAGTCGACAAAAAGACTGATGGAGAGTGCGGGGGGAAGCGGTTGGTCCGGCATCAGCATCTGCGGCATGGAGAGTTCTGAATGGTCCCGAAAAGTCCGGGTCAAAGTGACATGATAGATCTTCCCTTCCACATCCATCAGCCACATTGTCCGATCACCATGGAACATTGCGATCACCATTCCCGCATCCTTCGCCGCTCCACCGAGAATGTGGAGATACCTCTTCCATTGGTCAGAGGAATCCTTCCACACTTCATACACTCCGTGAGTGGATGGAACCCACACATGGAGCGAGTCATCCATTTTAACAACCGGTGACATTCCGGGAAAATTGAATTGAATGGACTGCTGCGAAGAGAGTTTCGAAAGACCGCTTCCGAAACTTCCGAACCAGATATTCTGATCACGGTCCTGCACGGCGAACGCCAGATGATTCACCGGTAGACCATTCGCGGTGGTGAACAGCCATTGTGAAGATGTGCCGGGACCGGTACGGTACATCTCCAAACCGGAAGCGGAGCCGATCCAATATTCTCCGGGTCCCCGAAGTGCCGTGAATGTGGCTGCAGGAACGATGGTCTCGATCGTACGAAGAATCCGATTGTTGCGGACGATGTAGACCTCTGCACGTTTCTTCCGAAAGACATGAATGGCAACTGTGCTGTCCGGTAATGCCGAGATCACCAGAATGCTGTCCTTCGGCAAACCGGCAACCGGTGGGACCTCAAGTGTTCTCGTTTCGGGATGGAAGATGCTTGCCCGGAATTCGTCGCAGCACCAGATCGTTCCGTCGAGAGACCGGGTGAGCTCCACCCATGTCCTCAACGTATCGAGAGCAACACGATCCAGCACGGAGCCGTTTTGAACATGATACAGTCCATGGTCCGTCGCACACCAAAACGTTCCATCGGTCATTTCTATGATGGAATTGATGTTATTGGATTTTGGTTCAGGTCCAAGATGAAAGACCGTCTGCTGACCGTTCGACAGACGGATCAAACCGCCGCCATTGGTCCCGACCCACATCACTCCAGGTTCGCGGCGGCTTTCGATGATCTCGTTCACGTATCCCACCACGACGGAATCGTGAAAGCGAATGTTCCGGAACCGTTCACCGTCGAAGATACTGATCCCTTCGTCCGTACCGACCCAGAGATATCCGCGGGAATCCTGGTACGCCGTCGTGACAAAATTGGAGATCAGACCGTCCCGAGTCGTGTAAGCGCGAAACGGAAGTTTCTGTGCAAATGACGAGGCTGGGAATATCACCACCGTTAACATCAGCAACAGCAAAGGAAATTCTAAAGCCTTCCTTACCGGATTCCGCATTTTCCGCTTAAATGATAGTATTTCAATGTATATTTTCATCATGATTACATCATAGTAAATATTATCATTCACAATTCAAAATTGCTCTTGCAGGAGGAATGAAATGCCCGTATATTAAATCGTGCATATCGTGCTTTTCATTCATTTTGGGCATAGCCATGAAACCAGGACTCTTATCCACCAACGAAGTATCTGCGATGCTGAAGGTCAACGAATCCACCGTGAAACGGTGGACGGAAAAAGGATCGCTCCGCTGCATTAAGACTCCCGGCGGCCACCGCAAATATAAGATGAAGGATGTTATCGAGTTCATGGATACATTCTCGTATGACGTGACCGATCTTCTTGTGCCGGCGAAAGAGAATCTGAGCAAAGTGAATGTCTCCACCGATTATGCTATCCTCACCAAGGATTTCACAGCATTGTCCGAACTCTTCTATAATACGATGCTGGAAGGAAACCGTGAGAACACGTTCCAGTTCCTGAACCTTCTCTATGTCAACCGCATCTCCCAAATTGAATTATTCGATAAAGTGATCGTCCCTTCTTTCCATAAGATCGGCATGGAGTGGGCCTCGGGAAAACTCGGCATCGAACAGGAGCATCTCGCATCGAATACCGCACTACACAGCATTCTGAAACTGCAGGACGTTGTTTCGAAACGGCCGAAGCACGGCGGCATCGCGCTTTGCGGATGTTTGGAGGAGGAATATCACGAGATCGGTATCACCTGTGTGAACAATGTGCTGGAAGCGAACGGATGGACCACCTATTATCTCGGAGCGAACCTTCCGGTGGAATCGTTCGTTGATGCCATAGAGAATTATCTGCCGAACATCGTCTGCGCTTCAACGACAACACCAAAGTCCCAAAAGCACGTGCTGCAGCAATGTAATGCGCTCCGTGAAACGACATCCATCATCAACGCGAAACTGATCGTCGGCGGAGGGATCCCGGAAGCGCTGAAGAAAAAACTTCCCGCGGATCACATCCCGTCATCCACCGCGGACCTGATGTCGTATGTGAACGCTTTTACACCGAAGAGCATCGTCCATGCGTGAGGTCTTCGATCATATCGTGATCGGGGCGGGACTCGGCGGACTTTCCGCGGCCTGTCTGCTGCAGGAACAGGGAAAACATGTACTGCTGCTGGAAGCGCACAATTCCGTCGGGGGCTGCGCTTCGTACTTTGCACGGAAGAAATTCCTCTTCGATGTCGGCGCCACCACGCTCAGCGGCATGAAGCACGACCAGCCCGTGCAGCGTCTGCTCCGCCGTTTGAATATCAACATGGATGTACAGTTGTGCGATCCCGGAATGGTGGTCCGCATGAACGGGAAATCGCTGCGGCGGTGGATCGATACGGACCGATGGATCGCCGAATGCGAACAGTTCTTCGGCGCTGCGCATCAGCGCACATTTTGGACGCTC
>CALROS020000318.1:0-3390 GCA_943369855.1 Chitinophaga pinensis
TGAAATATTCCTTCGCTGTCTCAACATCCTTCTTATCCTTCAGCATGCTGCGGACACTCACATTGAAATAATTCTTATAGAGTCCTTCGATCGTGCCGGTCACTCCGCCGTTCTGGTCGAGCGTCAGCCGGGTGATGGAATTATTAAGGCTTCTGATCTGCGATTCAAGACGGACCCACTCAACTTTGTCCGGCTGAATGACGAGCGCTTTCACACCAAGCACTTTGGAGGGGAGCAGGTCCCAGGGACGAAGCGGATTGGTCGCATCGAGGAACATGGTCTTATTCCCGACATTCACCCGCGCGATGAGATAATTGAATTGTGAAAGGATCGGGTAAAGGTCCTGGATCTTTCCGTTCTCACGCGTGCTGAGAATGACCGGATCACTGTGGAATCCTGCAGCGCGCAGCATGGAGATGAGCAGGATGGTGATATCTGCGCTGTTCCCTTTCTTCGATTCGAGAAGTTCGTTCACCGTCTGCGGTGCATAATCCGCATTGACCCCGCTCCAAACGATATTCGCCGTGATCCAGGAATAGACCGCCTGCACTTTTGCTTCGGGAGTTGCTGCCCCTGCCGTGAGTTTTTTCGTCAGGTCCTCTACTGCGGAGGTGACATCGATACGCTTTCCGATCCCCCGGTTGTCCATCATCTCTTCGACGAATTTATCCCATGATTCCATCACATGTGTAACCCCCATGGTGCCGCTTTCAGCGTATCCGGCGAACTGGACCTCTACTCTATTATAATAGTCTTCCAGAGTGGTGATGAACGGTTCATCCCTCAGCGCGGGAGCATTCGTGACAACGAACCGCTGAAGATTGCAGGTGACCAGCGGCTGTCCGACGAAGGTCTTTGTTTCACCGGAAAAATACTGCAGAACGCCGGTCTTTTCGTTGACGGCGAACGGTTCGAATCCTTTCGTGAGGAATGCAAAACCGAGATTCGGCGGGAAGATGAACCGGTATTCGCTCCAGATCACCGGTTCGGAATGCTGGAATGTCCAGTCGCGGACGTAGTAGAAATTCCGGGCGGTGATGTTATAGCGCATTTCAATGATGCAGCCCGGTTTCAGTCCGGGAAGCGTCCATTTATACCGCGTTCTCGTGTCGCTCACTTTTTCCTCGAAGACATCATCGTCATCGAATTCCGTCTCGACGATCTTTCCTTTTTCATCGAGCGTGTAGGTGACGCCTTCAATGTCGTCGATCGTTTCGCCCTGCTTCCGGTCCGTATAGAGAACGATCGATTCGTTCCCCCATGAGAATCCGCTCTCTTTCAGGATCTTCACGCGAAGATGACGTTTGAAAACGAAGTTCATGTAATCGTCCAGCGAAGAGACCCCGTAATCGCAGAGCACGACGGCAGATGCGTTCGTGTCCGACGGGAATGTTGTCTTCTGCAGATCGGCAATGTTGATCTCGCCCCATTTGACGGGAGGAGGGGGAGCTTCCTGAGAAAAGAGCATCGCTGAAGTGAAAAGGCAAAGTAAGACCAGTGAAATAATATTCCGTAGTGTATACTGCATTGGGATTCCTGCGTGTTGTAATTGGCGGGTTTGTTTTGTAAGTTTTCGAATTGAACACTATGTAAATAATGAATATTGAGAAGTATATCAATATGAAGATTTCCGGATTTCTCATTTTATTTTTTTTCTTCAACGGATGTTCTTCTCCTGTTCCGTTGGCCTTAAATGCCAAGAACGATGCGCGCGAGTCCGTACATTCATCCGCGGTACAGCCGCAGAATGTTCGGATGAGCCGGGAGCAATGGTGCGATTCCGTTCTTCAGAGAATGACGACCGAAGAGAAGATCGCTCAGCTCTTTGTTATCTGGACGAAAGCGGGATATATTCCCACTGATTCGAAACAGTGGCAGGAAAAGATCCGCTACGCGAAAGAGATCGGTGTCGGCGGATTCTATTTCTCGCACGGCACGGCGTACGGATTTGCCGTGAATGCGAATAAACTCCAGTCCGTTGCAAAAATTCCGCTGCTCCTCTCCGCTGATTTCGAATGGGGCACGGGGATGCGCATTTCCGAAGCGACGACATTCCCCCGCTCGATGGCGCTCGGCGCAACTCGGGATACGAATCTTTCCTATGCGTTGGGAAAAGCGGTCGCTCGTGAAGCCCGCGCCATCGGCATCCGTCAGGTCTATTCGCCCGATGTGGATGTGAACAACAATCTGAAGAATCCCGTGATCAACACCCGCTCATTCGGCGAGGATCCGAATCTCGTTTCCGCGTTTGCCCGCGCCTACATCCGCGGAATGAATGAGGAATATGTCATCTCCACCGCAAAACATTTTCCCGGCCACGGCAGCACGGATTCCGACACGCATCTGGTACTTCCTTCCGTCCTCTTCACCCGAGGACGATTCGACTCACTGGAACTCGTCCCGTTCCGCGATGCGGTCAACAACGGCGTCAAGTCCGTGATGGTCGCACATATCCATGCTCAGGCCTTCGATCAGTCGGATTCGATCCCTGCAACAGCGTCGTACAATGTAACGACGAAACTGCTGAAGGAAGAGCTGAACTTCAAAGGACTCGTTGTGACCGATGCGCTCTCCATGAAAGGAATGTCGAGATTGTTCAATCCCGGCGAGGCGGCCGTTCGCGCACTCACTGCAGGAGCGGACATTCTGCTCATGTCCCCCGATGCGGATGCAGCGATCGATTCCATCTCCGCTGCGGTGAAGCGCGGTGATATCACGATCGCGAGGATCGAACAATCCGTTCGGAAGATCCTTGAAGCGAAATATTGGTGCGGACTCGACACGTCGCGGTTTGTGGACGTTGACAGAGTCTCCGACGTCGTCTCCAACGGCAGCATCCGCGAACTGAATGACGAGATCGCACGCCGTTCCGTTACGATCGTCGGCAACGAGAGCGGACTCCTGCCGCTGCGCAATCTGAACGGAAAGAAAGTGCTCGACATCGTCTTTTCGGATAAAGAGGATCCCGAGAGTGCGGACGACCTGCATGATGAACTCTTCAAACGTAAGAAGATGGAGTTCGTCCGGATCGATCCCCGCAGCAATCAGATGGAATTCGATGATGTGCTGAAGAAAGCGAAATTCTGTGATCTGATCATCTGTCAATTCAAGGTCACAACGCGCTCCGCGGAACCGGCATCCGGTTTCCTTCCGAAACGGGTGGACGAACTGATGAACGCCATTATTGCATTGAAGAAACCGGTCCTCGCCGTATCGCTCGGCAATCCGTATGTGCTGATGGAATTCCCGAAGACCGATGCAGCCGTTGCCGTATATGGTGAAAACGAAACATCCGTGGATGCCGCGGCGGAAGTGATCTTCGGCGAACAGCCGGCATCCGGAAAACTTCCCGTGACGATTCCGGGACACTACAATTTCGGGGACGGCGTG
>CALROS020000319.1:0-3375 GCA_943369855.1 Chitinophaga pinensis
CACTCAGCGGTAAGGATAAGATCGTCGATGCGCTGCTGCGCCAATTCGGGATCATCCGTGCGAAGACGATGAATGAATTGTTCAATACTGCCAAAGGATTCGAGAACTTTATCATGCCGAAGGGGAACCGCATTGCAGTGGTGACCAATGCGGGCGGTCCGGCGATTTTATGTGTTGATTCACTTGAGAACGAAGGACTGTCACTCGCGGTATTGAGCACTCAGACGAAAGAGCAGCTTCGCGGTATCGTCCATCCCGAAGGGAGCGTTGAGAATCCTGTTGATCTGTTACCGGGCGGCTCTGCTGAGGTTTATAAGAAAGTGAATGAGATCGTTGCTGCGGACGAGAATGTCGATGCGGTCATCTCCATCTTTGTTGAGCCGGTGATGGTGCCTCCGTTCGATGTCGTGGAGGGAATCAATTCCATTCAGTGCGGGAAACCGATCCTTCAGGTGGTGATGCCTCTACCGGAATTTTGGGATTCGTACCGCACGAACTCAAAGAAAAGAACACCGTTGTTCAGGAATCCGGAAGATCCCGCAGAGATCCTTTCCAATATGTATTTCCATTCCGTCCGGAGTCAATCACTCAGAGCAGGGCGGGATGAATACCGTACGATGCTTGATCTGAAACCGGCGAATTTCAATTATCAACCCGGTTTCCTGTCACAGAACGAAATCGAACAGATTTGTAAAAAATACGATCTGCCGCTCATCGGGGGACGGTCAATAAAGTCCGATGAACTTGATACCGTTGATGATGATCTGTTTCCGCTAGTGATCAAAGGAATGAATGCAAAGGTCATTCATAAATCCGAACTGAATGCAGTGAAATTGAATATCAGAAATAAAGAAGAACTAACTGCCGCGGCGGATGAAATTGAGAAGAGTTTCCTGCAGAAGGGATTTGAGGTTGAGGAATATCTGATCCAACGGTATGTGAAAGTGAAGCATGAACTGCTCATCGGCGGATATCGCGACCCGTCGTTCGGTCCGGTGATCATGTTTGGTTCGGGAGGGAAATATGTTGAGGTCTTCGAGGATACGGCGATCCGGTCCTGTTATCTGACGGATGCCGACATCGACGAAATGATCCGCGAGACCGGCATAGGAACAATACTGCACGGTGTGCGCGGTGAACGGTCCGCCGACATTTCCGAACTGAAACGCATCATACGGTCTTGCGCGGTGATGATGCTTGAGAACAGCAACATCGTTGAATTCGATCTGAATCCTCTTGTTATCGGCGAAGATGAAAAGTATTACGCCGTCGATATAAGGATCAAGGGAGAATAGATCATCGTCCGGCGGATAATTCAGGTAATAACTCCGTCGATTTCATTATAGTGATAATGCATCGTATTGTGCATAACAACTGATCGATGAGCGATCTCTGTGATAGGGACAATTAATATATTTCACCGATACATCAAGCTATTTTAGTTTGTTATGCGTCTAAGTAATCACGATGGTCATAATACTCCACCGCTGATATTCCGAAACATTTGTTTACTACCAATTCTCACAGGTCCGTCATGAAACTTCCCTCCATTACCCAAGCCGTCGTCAATGCGCGGACCACATTCATGCGGTTCCCATTCGTCATCGTGAATGTTATACTCGGGACCGTCAGCGCTTTGATCCTGATCGATTATGAAGGTGCATCAAAACCGACGGTGCTGATACCGATGCTCTTCGGAGCGGTCCTCGGCTTCCCGCTCCTGACCGGATTGGCGCTGATCGCCGAGCGGTGGAAGGTAACGAGACAGGTCTCGTTAGGAGTGCAGCTCATTGGTGTAATTCTTGTGGTAACATATGCTGCAACCGTCCCGCAAAATCTTACCGGAGTTCCTGTGTTTCACATCATGCGGTTGATGATGCTTACCATAGGGATGATCTTGTTCGGTATCTCGGTCCCGTTCATGCGAAACAGAAATGAACTTGAGTTTTGGAATTTCTGCCGGGCACTGTGTGTCCGTGCGGTCACATCCGGCGCATTTGCCGTGGTGATGTGGGGCGGACTGGCGATCGCACTTGCCGCGCTGAAGAATCTCTTTGGTATAGTGATCCTTGATAAACGGTACGGTGAACTGTGGATCCTCATCAACGGAATTTTCACGACATGGTTCTTCCTTGCCGGCGTGCCGAATGAAACTGTTCCTGATGATGGACAAAGGGAATATCCGAAAGGACTCAAGATCTTCTCTCAATATATCCTGTTTCCTTTGGTGATGATCTATTTCGTCATCCTCTATGCATATCTCGGGAAGATCATCATGGCGTGGGATTGGCCGCAGGGCTGGGTGAGCAGACTCATCCTTGGATTCATCGCTGCCGGAATCGCGTCGATGGTCTTGGTCCATCCCATCAAAGAACGACCGGAGAATATTTGGATGGATCGGGCCGCCAGATGGTTCTACGTGATCATCCTTCCGCTGACGGTGATGCTCTTTCTTGCCGTATGGCAGCGGGTCTCGGAATACGGGATCACGGAAGGGCGGTACCTCGGGCTTGCCACTGTTGTGTGGCTCTGCATCACGGCGCCATATTTCATTTTCAGCAGCAAAAAGAATATCCTCTTCTTTACATCATCGCTGTGCGCAGTAGTCTTTATGATAAGTTTTGGACCGTGGGGAATGTTGTCGGTGTCGGAAACAAGTCAAGTCAATCGTCTGAAAGGACTGCTGACGGAACAACATATTCTTATCGACGGTAAAATTAAAAGCGGACATGATTCCGTCAATTCCGCCGCGTCGCGTCAGATCATTTCCATTATTGATTATCTGTCGGAAGTCCACGGGTTTGAATCGATAGAGCCCTGGTTCACTGAAGATCTTCACAAGGACAGCACCGGAACGGGAGATGAGTACAAGGAACCGTCAATGGTCGCGGCACTGATGGGAATTCCCTATTCCCGTACCAGGTACGGTGGTGAAGAAGAAATGATCACATTGTCGGCGGACCGGAACGGGGAATTGAATATCGCAGGATACGACCGTCTTCTGAGAGGACAAAGGATCTCTTCCGGTCCTTCAGAAGAGAATTTTCCCGATGAAGGAATTTCGTACCGGGTGGATGATGACCTGAATGTGCTTACGGTAACATTGTTGAATAATAAACAAGCAATCGATTCGGTGAGCATCAATGTGAGGGCCCTGTGCGATTCCCTGATGGGCCGATACGGAAAAGCATCGGCGGAGAATATCCCGCCTGAACAGATGTCGGTCACAGCCAAGGGAAAGAATGCCGCCGTCAAAGTGTTTCTGACGAATATCCGATTAGAACAACCGGAGAAGACTCAGCAGATCGTCTACTTCGATGCGTTGATCGCATACCGCAAAGGAAAATGATACTGCAGAAGTATTTAATATGATCC
>CALROS020000320.1:0-3372 GCA_943369855.1 Chitinophaga pinensis
ATTACACGAGTCCCGAGATCTTCAAGAATGCCGGATTCCCGTATGTTGTTTCTCCCGCCGTGTGGAATTTCACCGGGCCGTTCCCGAATTTCCTGAATACATTCGTGAACATCCAGTATCTGAATGCGGACGGATACCGCAACGGAGCGCTCGGCATCCTCTGCTCCAGCTGGAACGATTTCGGAGGGGAAGCTTTGCGGGAGTTGAACTATTACGGTTATGCGTGGAATGCGGAATGTGCGTGGAATCCGCTCACGGCGGATCAGCGATCGTTCGAGCGAAAATTCTTTACGGATTTCTTCGGCACAGAACAGACGGAGGATATCCGCACGGCATATGCATTGCTCACCGAGCCATCGAATCAATATCACTGGTATGAGATCTGGCGTCATCCGTTACTGCCGACCAGAGAGGATATGATCTGGGAGAAACGCATCCCGCTCGTTCAGCGGATGCAGAGCATCAATTCCACTATGCCGCTGGTGCTGCATTCCATCGAAAGAGCATCGAAGAATATCACACGCAATTCGGACCATCTGCAGTATCTCGCATTCGTGGCGAGACTCAATCTCTGGTTCGCGGCCAAGATCGAAGCGCAGGAGCAGATCCGCCTGTTGCTGAAAGATACGGTCTCGTCAAGGACGGACATTGCCGCAAAAGCATCCGTCATCTGCAAACATGTAACGGATGAACTGAGCAAAGTGTGGAGTGAATTTGAAACGGTCTGGCATACCACCAATAAGACCCCCTCGCTCGAACTGCTGCTGAAACGGTATGACCGTCAAGCCGCGTATTGGAATGAGACCGCTGAGAAGATGCAGCGAACATCCGTCATCGACCCGACACTTTCCAGTCAGTGGATCTATCATCCCCGTATCCTGTCGACGGTGAAGGATTCCAATTCGGCGCCGAGAGCTTTCTTTAGGAAAAATATTGGTGTCGGGAAAAGTATTCGGTCCGCAAAACTTCAAATGATCGGTGATTCACGTGCGGTGCTGTATGTGAACGGGAAAAGAGTCGGAGAAGTGACCGCACGCCGCTCGCTTTCCCTGACCGTGGAGAATCAGCGGGCGAAGATCTATGACATCCTTCCGTTCCTGAATGATTCGTCCAATGTTATTGCAGTGGAAGCTCAGAATTATCAGGAGAACGGTTCGGCAGGAGTGAACATCTACGGTGAGATCACAGGGAATGACGGGACAATACAGAACATCAACACTGATGTGTCGTGGATGGTTTCCGATTCCGCATCGGCAGATTGGAATTCGCTTGGGTTCAAGGATAACAACTGGCAGACAGCCGCTGTGAAGAAATATCCTCTACCGATCGTAGCACCGAATCTTTCAACGGACAGGACCAGCTGGTTTGAACGATAGTTAAGATTCGTTTTCAGAAAACCGGTTTCCTGACCGCATTTCTTCATAATCTGATACATTTTTCGTATCATTATGGGCAATTTGAACCGGACAAATCGGTCGAAAATGAAAGAACGTTTTAAGAAAATACTGATTGAAGTTCCGACGATAGTCCTTTCGGTGATCATCGCTTTGGCGATCAATGAATGGAACACTCAACGGGAACGTGAGCAGCTTGCCGAAAATGTCGTGAAGACCATCCGGGAAGAACTTGTCTTCAATACCGATCAGGTACGCAGGGCGTATGAATATCATTTGCCGCTGGTGAAGGACCTGATGTCCGGAAATCATCGGATGTTCTCGATACCGATGAAACAGGAACATATCGCTTCACTCTCGCCGGCGGTGATCGAAAAGAAATTGGCATCGATGCTGGAAGAGTCCAATGAAAGCATCGATGAGCCGATCGTGGTAAAGAAGGTGCATGATGATCTGTTCCGTTTTCAATTCCGGGGAATGGTGCTGACGATCAGAGTGGTGAATGACACAGTAAAGGTATTTGGAGCGGGGAATATCAGTCTTCACTCCGCACTCGTCCGGAACAATGCATGGAAGATCGCACAGGCTGCGCAGATCGCTCCGTACCTGGACTTCAAACTGATCGCACTCATGTCCGAAGTGGACCAGCTCCATCAGGAATATGAGAAGACGACCGGCCGCATCGTGGAGATGCTCTATCACGGCGGCAGCACCGTCACTCCCGCGATGCAGGATATGGTCTATTTTGAAAGCGCGTTATTGAAAAAATATGCCGAGCTTGATTCACTCCTTAAACAATAATTTCCCTATGACTGAACCCGGTACCGTTTCAGAAGTACAGATCTCCGAGCGTCCCATCATCCGATGGACCCTGATGGCTGCGGGGACCATCCTTGTCGGTATCGGTATCCTCGGGATATTCCTTCCGCTGCTTCCCACGACGGTCTTCTTCCTGATGGCGGCATGGTGTTATGCGCGCAGTTCCCGGAAATTCTACGACTGGCTCCATCAGAACAGACTCTTCGGAAAATATCTGAAGAATTACCGAGAAGGCCGCGGCATCTCCCGTCCCTCGAAGATCTCTACAATTGTTGTCTTGTGGGGAGGCATTTTGTACTCTATATTCGTAACGCATTCCGTTCCTGTGCAGTTGATCCTTGCAGCGATCGCTATCGGAGTCACGATCCATATCGTGATGATCCCGACATACACAGAAGAATAATCCGTTCATTCCACTTTCAATTGTAGGAGCATTATGAGAACACTGTTCATGCTGCTGATGCTGTGCTGTGCGATCCTCACGGCGCAGTCCGTGCAGCCCTCAACACAACCGGCGGAGGGGATCCGAAAGAATACTCCCGCTGTGCATGCGCTGAAGAACCTCACCATCATCCAGTCGCCCGGAAAGAAGATCCAGAACGGGACCATCATCATCCGAAACGGCGTCATCCAGTCCGTCGGTGCCGGTATCGCCATCCCCGCCGATGCACGGGAGTGGGACTGCACCGGAATGACGGCGTATGCTGGAATGATCGATCTCTATTCCGATTACGGTCAGCCGAAAATGAAGCCGGGTGCTGCACAGACGGAGAAACCGCGCGGCGCCAATTACTGGAATCCGAATGTCGTCGCCGATTATTCCGTTGCGGAGAATTTCCTGCCGGAGAAAGAATCGGCGGAGAAACTCCGCGCTGCAGGATTCACGACGGTCCTTTCCGTACCCCAACAGGGTGTTATGAAAGGGAACAGCGCCTTGGTCGATCTCGGGGATGATGCGCCGAATTCGCAGATCATCCGTTCGAATGTCTTCCAGCATTCCAATCTTGCCTATCAGAATTTCGGGGACGGATATCCCGATTCCCATATGGGGACCATCGCTCTCATCCGTCAGACACTCATCGATGCGAAATGGTATTCCGACGCACAGAAACTCTACGCAAAGAATCCCGCTCAGCCGAGACCCGAAGAGAATAAGACC
>CALROS020000321.1:0-3357 GCA_943369855.1 Chitinophaga pinensis
TATGTCCTTCCTTCGCGGCCGGTGGCTGACCGGTTTGGGAATGTCTGGTTCTCCAGTTTCCTGTCGGCGAACAGCGATAAAGTTGTATGGAAGATCAAGCCTGATTCTTCGATGGAATCCTTCGCGGGCTCTCCGTACGGAAAATTCGGATCGGGAATGATGGGTACTCTCATCGATCAAAATCAGACCAAGTGGTTCATCAATACGCTGCATGGCCGCGTGCCCGATGATGCCGTGCTGGTGTTCTTCAATGAATCGAAAGTTCTGCCCGGTGCTGTCTCCGGCGGTTGGGGTACTGTCACGCTGGATGACGGTCTTACGAACACGCAGACCGAAACGATGGCGTTCGATAAGGACGGAGATCTATGGATCGGCACTGCCGCAGGTATTTCCATCATTACCGATGTTTCGAATCCGAAATCGAGGATCACAAAAGTATTTCTCGGCGCGGTCCGGGACCAGCTCATCAATTGTATCGCCGTTGATCCTCTCAATAATAAATGGGTCGCGACCTCTACGGGGGTATTCGTCCTTTCACCGGACGGGACACAGCTGCTGCAGCAGTACAACGTTGAACTTTCCGGCGGGAAGATGCTCGATGATAACGTCCTCTCGATCGCTTTCGACACGAAGAAAGGGATCGCGTATTTCGGGACCGAAAAAGGACTATCGAGTGTGGAAATAACCGCTGTCGCCGCAAAAAATTCCTTTTCTTCAATTGACCTTTCGCCAAATCCCGTTTATCTTCCCAACCACTCGACCGTGGAGATCCGAGGACTGGTTGATGAGAGCACGGTGAAGGTCCTTGCGCTGAACGGAAAAGTGGTGAAACAGTTCCCCGCTCAAGGAGGCGGAAGAGCATTCTGGGATTGCAGGGACGGCGAAGGAAGAATGGTCGCCAGCGGTATCTATATCATCGTAGCGCATAACCGTGCCGGTGATCAGATCGCATCGGCAAAAGTAGCAGTGATCAGAAAATAATATCAAGATTGTTCCGACGTACCGCGACGGACCGCGGTACGGAAACAATGCAACTATACCGTGCAGAAGTGCTGCACAATTTACAAACACATATACAGGAGGGGTAGACTTGGAAACTTCTACTACACAATTGACGGAAAAGAAAGAGGAAGTATTTAGCAGACGCGTGCGTGCCGGAAAACGAACGTACTTCTTCGATGTAAAGGCGACGAAATCCGAAAAGGACTTTTACATCACGATCACGGAGAGCAAAAAGATCGCAGAGGACGAATTCAAGAAGCACAAGATCTTCCTGTATAAAGAGGACTTCGAAAAGTTCGCCGATGCATTGGCAGAAGCAGTGGATTTCGTTCATGATGAACTTGGCAAACAAGGCATCCCGATCACCACGACCCGTGAAGAGGCTCCGGCAGTTGAAGCTCCAGTAGAAGAACAGGCGTGATCCTCCTATCGAGGAGCAGAAAAGCCAATCGGATGTCCCGATTGGCTTTTTTCTTTCCCCGCACCAATTTCTTGACTCTCTCCCTCAATATTTCTATATTTGTGCGTTCTTTTTTACAATTTCTTTGAAATTTTGAAGAAAAACGGCAATTCTCTCTGAAAAAGCCGGGGGAAACAGAATGAAAATCAATATTTCGGGGCTTTCAGAGGGTGTTCATCAGTACGATCTTTCTTCTCCGGCAGGTGAATTGGGGTTGGAACCGAACTTCATCGGTGACGCAGAGGCGAACATCACCCTTGAGAAAAGCATTCATCAGATCCTTGTGAGGGTCAATGCTTCTGTCAAGGGCGTTTTTGTCTGTGACCGGTGCGCTGAAGAATTTTCAGACGTCGTGAGATCATCTTTCACGGCTGTCTATTCATGGGAGCAGACGGAAGAGCGGGAAGAGGACGATGATTATCACATTCTCCGGAAGGAGGATAATTTCATCGACCTGTCGGGACCGGTTTTGGAGTATCTGAAGCTCGCTGTTCCCGTAAAACTGCTCTGTAAAAATAATTGCACCATCCCGGAACACGTGAGTGCCGAACGGCAGTCCGCCGATCCGCGGTGGGAGAAGCTCCAGACATTATTGAGAACTGAAAAAAACTAATACATTATTCTGAAGGGAATGACGCAATGCCAAATCCAAAACGAAGACACTCGAAGACCCGCGGACGCAAACGCCGCACACATTATAAAGCTGAAGCTCCGACCGTGCAGATCGACAAAACGTCGGGCGAAGCACATTTGAGCCATCGCGCTGTGTGGACATCGGAAGGCAAACTGATGTACAACGGCCGCGTGATCAAAGAGAAGAAGCAAGCGTAAGAATGTTGGGATCATCAATAGCCACTGCCGAAGTGTTCTGCAGTGGCTTTTTTGTACATAACCATTCACATTTACGGCGAGCATTTTGAGCCAATCCGCTAAGAAAATCCGCATCGCACTGGATGCTATGGGGGGAGATTTTGCCCCCGGGAATGAGGTCCAGGGCGCCGTTGAATGTCTCCGTCAATGCAGCAATCGTTTCCATGTGGTGTTGGTGGGTGATGAAGCGCGGATCAATGCTGAGCTGAAGAAGCATGATACAACCGGTCTCGATCTCTCCGTTGTGCATGCGCCGGACGTCATCGACATGCATGACTCTCCGGTCGTCGCGATCAAGACCAAACCGAATTCTTCACTCGTCAAAGGAATGACGATGCACAAAGAAGGATTCGTTGATGCGTTCGTTTCTCCGGGAAACACCGGTGCCGTGACCGCAGCCTCGACGCTGATCCTCGGTCGGATTCCGGGAGTCAGCCGTCCTACAGTAGCCGCGATCTTTCCGAGCGAGCAGGGACCGACACTGATCGTGGATGCCGGTGCAGTTTCGGATTGCCGTCCGCAGTTCCTGTATGAGTTTGGTGTGATGGGAAGTATCTACTCCGAATACATGTTCAAGAAGAAGAATCCGCGTGTCGGACTTCTGAATATCGGTGAAGAAGAGACCAAAGGGAACGAGCTCGCGAAAGAGACCTTCAAATATATCTCGGAACGGAAGGACAAATTCAATTTTGTCGGCAACATCGAGGGACGGGATATCCTGAAGGGACATGTGGATGTAGTGGTGTGCGACGGGTTCGTCGGGAATGTGCTGTTGAAATTTGCGGAAAGTATCCCGGGATATCTCAAGTTTCAGTTCAAAAAATTTGCAGACAAGAGTATCATCAACAAATTAATGATCGGAGTTCTCCGCGGCTCACTCCGCGAGATCTTTAAGGATATGGATTATACCGAGCACGGCGGCATTCCGCTCCTCGGTGTGAACGGCGTGACCATTATCGGACACGGCGGTTCTCCTCCGAAAGCGATCAAGAACATGCTCTTCCGGGCGGAAGAGGTCATTCAAT
>CALROS020000322.1:0-3355 GCA_943369855.1 Chitinophaga pinensis
CGAACTGACATTCTATATCATCCTTGCGGGAATTGTGGCAGGGGGAGCGGAGATCCTCGGCGGTGCATTCATCGCATGGAAACGGGACCTTTCCAAAAGGATCCAGGAGAATCTCATTGCGCTGGGTGCCGGATTCCTGCTCGCGTTGGTGATGATCGATCTTCTGCCGGAGAGTATCAAGAACCTCGGCGGTATCGCTCCATTATGGATGCTCATCGGATTCAGTGTGATCCATTTTGTGGAGCATACGGTCGTGAAGCATCTCCATTTCGGTGAAGAGACACATTCGCATGTGATGGTCTCAAAGGTAGCGAGTTATTCCGCATTCTGGGGATTGTTCATCCATGCATTCTTCGACGGTCTGGCGATCTCCGCCGGTATGTATTACGATCTTCCGCTCGGCATCCTGATCTTCATCGCCATCCTGCTGCATAAATTCCCCGAAGGACTGACGATCGCGTCCATCATGCTGGCATCGAACCAATCCCGTGCAACGGCCATCAAAGCGACTGCCGGTATCGCTGCGGGGACGATGATCGGTGTATTCATGATCTTTTTCCTTCAGAGCGTCGATCCGAAAGTGACCGGTTATGCGTTCGCGTTCTCTGCCGGTGCGGCATTGTATGTGAGCGCGAGCGATCTTATTCCGGAGATCAACCGTTCCGATAACCGCATTCTGTCGCTGGTGGTCTTTGTGGGAATGATGCTGTATTACGCGAGCGGAGTATTCCTGAAAGGGATGGTGGGTCATTAAAAAATCAGCCACAGCGGACACAGAGTGATTTTAAAAGCATGTTCATATCACTTTTCTCAAAAAGAAATAAAAAACCCTCGTTCATTGACGAGGGTTCGTTGTTTCAGCAGATCAGTTGACCTTAAATGTCGAGTCCTATCGTGATCCTGGAGATACTGCCGATCTCACCGTAGGAGTTGAATCCGTAATCTAGTCGTAATCCTTTCAGCACCAGTCCGCCGCCGAGCGAGAATCCGGCCATTCCTGCGGAAGTACCGATCTTCAATTCCTTCCTCCGTTCATTATTGTAGCCGAAGCGGAAGCGGAGTGCTTTGCTCAACGTGAATTCACCGCCCACGGTGAATGATGTGAATTTGTCGAAGAACGAGTTCCGTTCCTCATTCAGTTTATTGAAGTTCACATTCAGCTGCAGGGGAAGATGGGCCGGTTTGATCGTTCCGCCGATCTTGATCTCGAACGGCAGCGGTTCTTTCTTCGTACCGTAATAATCGATCTGCGATCCCATGTTCGTCAGCGAAGCCCCGAGTGCGATCTGATCGTCGCCGGGAATGAGATACATCAAGCCGAGGTCCAGTCCCAGTGCGGACGAATTGACATCGGCGATGGAGGAGTAGATGTATTTTCCCGTGATACCGTAATACAGATTCTCGTCAAATAGGTTCGCGAGTGTTGCGGAAACAGCAAGATCGCCGGCGCCGAATGTTCCGGTGGATATCCCCTGATCGTTCATCCCGTCGAAGGAACCGTAATTGATGTAATTCACGCCGAATCCGAGCACGCCGAGCTCCTGCACATTCTGCGTATAGGCGGCAAATCCGGATTTGATATCGAGAACGTGGCTTGTGTATCCCACAGCGGCAGTGGGAGCGACCAGTGTTGCGATGGTTGCAGGATTGTAGAACATGCCTGCCGGATCGCCCTGCATGGTGATAAAGCTTCCCGCCATTGCCGAAGCACGGGCACTGACATCGTTCTGCAGGAATTGATACGTTGGCCGGTCACCGGCGAAAACGAGAGCTGAGATGAGAAGAGTCGAGATTGCGATGTGAATGAAGGGAGAGCGCTTCAAAGTTCCTCCGAATATCAATGACGGTTGATCATTTGATGACCACACGATAAAATGAAAATATGCTGAGACAAATGTATCAATCGATCATTACATCAATGTAATATTCTCCCGTCTGAAATTCAACGTTTTTATCTGAGGCGAATTATTCATATTATTGGGTACAATGAAGCTGAAATTCCATTTTACGATCGTGTTCATCCTCCTTGCAGGGTGCGCCGGACAGAGACCGCCCGAAGGGGGACCCGCTGATTCCGTCCCGCCGGAGATCATTTCGGTGATGCCGGCTCCGAATACGGTGAACTTCACCGACAACAGCATCGTGATCGAATTCAGCGAATATGTTGACCGCCGGTCCGTAGAGGATGCCGTTTTCATCTCACCCGCCATTGACGAAAAGGAATTCGACTGGAGCGGGACGGAGGTCGAGATCATCTTCCATCAGGAACTTCGCAAGAATACCACGTATGTGCTCACCATCGGTACCGATGTCACGGATGTGCGGGCCGGAAACAGGATGGCCAAAGCGTTCACGCTCGCGTTCTCCACGGGCAGCAGGATCGACAAGGGTGTCATCGCCGGGAAAGTGATCGATGAAAAACCGGACGGCGTGATGATCTTTTCATACCGTCTGAATTCGATCCTTGCCGATACGCTGAATCCCGCGGTCTCGAAACCTGATTACCTTACTCAGACCGGGAAGAACGGCGAATTCTCGCTGACCAATCTTGCCGCAGGGAAATACCGGTTATTCGCGCTGCGCGACGAATACAGGAACCTGCTCTATGATGCAGAGACCGATGATGTCGGGACCACTGATGATGTAACGCTGACCGAAAAGGATTCGCTCGCGGCAGGTATCGCATTCACCATTGCGAAAGAAGATACGACTCCGCCGAGGATCTCGTCCGTCTCAGCGGCCGACAACCGGCATCTTACCGTGCAGTTCAGCGAACCGATGGATTCCGCATCGATCGCCGGAGGCATCTACCGCATCACGGACACACTCTCGCAGCCGTTATTGAATGTGCTGCATTCTTTTCCGATGAATCCTCAATTCTCCATGGTCACACTCGTTACGGAACCGCAGACGAAGGATTCATTGTATGTGCTGCAGGTGAGCGGTGTGAAGGATAAGAACGGATTCCTGATCAATTCCGGTGCACGGATGAAGCAATTCACCGGCTCGGGTGTGAAGGATACCGTCCCGCCGAAAGTGCTGACATCCTCATTCCAGGATAATGGATCGAAGATCCTGCCGGATGATGAGATCGTCTTTCAGTTCAATGATGTCATCCTGAAACCGGTGTCCGATACTGCGGCGGTCATCCGACGGGTGAAGGACAGTTCCGTTGTCCCGCTCTCCATCCAGATCCGTTCTCTGAACACATTGGTGATCAAACCGCGGAAGAAACTGAATATCGGCGATCAATATATCCTCACCTTCAAATGGAACGGCATCAGGGACCTGTTCGGGAATTATTATAAGGACAGTATCAGCACTGCGGGATTCGGCGTGGATGACCCTGAGAATT
>CALROS020000323.1:0-3351 GCA_943369855.1 Chitinophaga pinensis
TAATGTGGTCTTCACGGAATAATCGCCCTTCATTTTGACGAATTGCGCCTGATAAAACCCAAATGTTTCCAGGTTTCCTTGAGAATATGATGATTGCACTGTCATCATTATGATTGCAGCACAAACGAGCATCCATTTGTTGTTCTTCATTGTGTCTCCATAGGTGTATTGTTAATATGAATTAGTTTGAATCAAACTCTTCGATGTCCGATCATCATATCGCAGGGAAAAAAAATTCTATTCGAGAATCAGATAAAGGCGTCTTGTTGCGCTTACCGATTCATATCTTGTGCCAAATTTATTTCCACGAAAATTGAAAAAAAACAGTGCCGTACTAATCGGACTGTTCAATATCAGCCAATTGGTAAAATCTACTAAGTGAAATGAGTGCAAACTGATGTGTTTTTTGACGTTGAAATATTAAATATCTCAACAGAAATAGATCAGTTGAAAGGGTAGGTCACTCTACGGACGGATTATTGGCTTTTGAAAGAGAGGTGAGTACATAAAAAAAGGACTGAAGAAATCAGTCCTTTTTAGTTCAGTAAAGATATTATAGCCGAATTTATTTCAACAACACCATCCGTTTGATCTCGCGGCGGTTCCCGGTCTCCAAAGTGTAAAAATACGATCCGCTGGAGAGTGAAGTCCCGTTCAATGTTACCTCATGGGTCCCTGCCGAAAAATTCCCTTCGGCAAGCGTTACAACAAGCCGTCCCAACAGATCATAGACCTTCACCGTTGCATTTTGAGCGGACGGAAGCGCAAATCTGATGGAGGTGGAAGGATTGAACGGATTAGGATAATTCTGCATCAGTTCAACGCTGGCGGGAACCGCTGCACCGGCGATCTCTTTCACTCCGGTAACGATCCCCGGCCATGCCGTACCGATCTTGATGCCGTCGATCACAAGGGTTGCGGCCGCAGTCGCACTGCCTTGACGCAGTGTAACGATACCGAGATCCGCTGCATCTGCAGCGGCATTTGTATATCCGTTGATCTCGCCGGATGCAGGCTCAGTCGACGGCAGCAGCGAATTGAATGCGTAGACCGACAGGATGTCGTTCGCTGTTCCCGAAACGAATTCGTATTTCACAACAACGAGATAGTTCGTTTTAAGATTATAGACCGTCGTTCCGTATTTGTTGCCGCCGGAAAGTTCGCTCAATTTATTGATGCCGATGAGGAATCCTGCGCCGGAGGCTTTCACATGCAGTCGCGAGAAATAATTCGTCTGCGCGGTGGATGCAGAAAGAGCGATGAAGTAATCTCCGGTCTTCACGGAGTCGACCTTCATAATGAAGGAGAGATAGACTGCACCGCTGCTGACGGGAGTGAATGCCTTATAGACATCCTGTCCGTTATTGTTCAATGCCGCTGCGTTGCCCGAGGTCGAATATCCGGAGAAGGTCAGTCCGGGCTGCACGATGGAGATCGGATTGACCACCGATGTTCCGCTGATCGTCCATCCGGCGCCGGTCAATGCAGTTCCGGCTGCACCGGCGAAATCTTCACTGAGCAATGACACGCCCGGACCCGTCGCTGTTTTGTTCCCGATGAAATTGATGCTGGCGATCGTTCCGCCCGCGGTTACAGCGATCGGTACCTTTGCGTTCGGATCATCCGTCGCCGGGTCGCTGGATTCGTTGGCGCCGTTGTAGTATTCCATTGATACCGGATTGACGAATGAGAGGTCCGTCAGATCGAGCGCATACGGTCCCACGCTGGAACCTTCGATGAAATTCTGATCGATCGGTTCAATGCGGACCACATAGGATCCCGGTGTGAGTCCGGTAACGGTATAGTTGCCGTTGTTCAGAACAAAATAATCGGTGACGGTGGAGATGCGGTTCATCAGCGAGTCAGCACCGGTGCTGATGGCGATGACATTCGCGCCGCGGACGATCGAGTTGTTCGCGCGTACGACCGAGCCGGAGATCTTTCCGATGGATGCAGCGTAGGTCGGTTCCGGATACAATGTTGAGATCGCGGCGATATCGTCGGGATTCAGGTCTCCGAGTGGGACATCATTCGCCGTGGCGAACGGGTACATCGTGGGGATGTAGATGGTCTTCGCCGCATCATTCTCGAATTCGCCGTTGATCTGTGTGTGATCGAGTCCGAGGAAATGTCCGAACTCATGGACGAAGGTCGATTTCCATTCATCAAGTGTATAGCTGAGCGCACTGCCGTCGGCGAAGACGCCGTTCATGACCGACTCACCCTCTTCGAAGTATCCGTCATTGTTGGAGTCTCCCGAACCGGCGAATCCGATCACCGCATCGGATGCACCCGCACCGAACAGCGCATCGGTGATGGAACCGTCGCTGTCGAAGATGATCGGACTGATACCGTCATACTTGAAATCGGTCAGTGTTGTGTATTGAAGATAGTTCGTTCCGTTCACATCCACCGGAAGTGTGTCAGCACTTGTGTGATTGAACGAGACATTGGATGTCGCAACATCTTCCCATGTCTTGAAACTGGATTCGGCAAGAGCGCGTGCCTGAGCACTGGAATAGATACCGAACGGTCCGCGGTCCACTTTATACGTGATGACGTTGGATTGATACCGCATTGCTTTTCCGCCCTGCGTATAGAGCGGACCGCCGGCGAAGAGGACTGCCGCTGCTGTGCAGAGTAATGCAAAAAGAGCGAATAGACGTAAGGATGATTTCATAGAGTTATTTCTTCAAAGTAGTGACTAATGAACGGATTGTCGTGGAGAACTCTTCTGCGGTGAGACGTTCGGCATTGGCCGACGTCGCCGGTGACAGTTTCAATGCGGCAGCATGCTTCATGCCGGAGAAGAGCCGAGCGTTGTTCACACCGTTGCGAACCGTGTTCGTCTTTACAAGGGGATCGTACGCAACGGAGAATTTTCCCTGGCTCATGCCGATAGGACTGGTGAATCCGTATTTGCTCGGGGCATAGAACAGGGAATAGATCTCTTCCCCTACTTTGAAGATCGGCATCTCGGCGAATTTCAGCGTGGAACGCTTGTTCGCGCCCCCGACCATCTTGAGTGTGACCGTCGGCTGGTCAGCGCCGTAGAAATTTTCCTGGACGGCGATCGTGACGAAGGTGGAGAGGATATTCGTCTGCGGATCGACCGATGATTCAACGTTGGTGACCTTGCCGTGAACGATCATTCCGGCATCGGTGACCATGCGTTCGATATTCATCCGGATCGTACGCTGTGCGGAAGCATGCTGAAAGATCATGAGCATGGCTGCCGACAGCAGTAATACGTGGAACATTCTTTTCATTGTATGGAGCTCCTTTTTTGGTTATTCAATAAGTTAATAATTTTTCGAGAATCAACAAGGGTAAATATCACAGAAATTGTCA
>CALROS020000324.1:0-3351 GCA_943369855.1 Chitinophaga pinensis
AATTTCCTGCCGACATCCTTCACTACTGCGACATCAACGACAACGGTCATCAATGCCGGCGGCGAGATCAAAGTGGGAGTGGGCGGCGGCGGAACCTGTGATTTGGATTCTGCGGTCGTGAGCGGAGCCGGAACATTCACGCTGATGTCCGGTTCTACGATCACCATCGGTTCACCCTCCGGTTTGGAACCGGCAGCAGGTCCTGTTCGCACTACGACGCGTAACTTCAATAGCGGTGCAAAATACGCCTTCGTCGGGACCGCAGCTCAGGTGACAGGATCCGATCTTCCTTCTACAGTGCACACCCTGACGGTCAACAATGCCTCGGGTGTGACGTTAACGAACAGTGTTTCCGTTGATACGTCATTGACATTCTCCGGCGGGAAACTGATCACCGGAGTCAACACCGTCACATCAAAATTCGCGGTCAATTCCGCCGGCGCCGGAAAATTCGTCGAAGGGAATCTTGCCATTCCTGTTAAATCCGCATCAATGATCTCATGGAAGGTCGGTCAGAACGCGGACTATCTGCCGCTGACAGCAGCCTTCAACACAGTGACCGGAACGGATAAGATTACGGTGGCTGCGCTCGATAAGACCGTGAAAGCCCCGAACGGTTCATACACTGCGGCGGATAAAGTGCTTCGCCGTTATTATCATGTGACGAAAGGTGCCGGCGTATCGGCATTCACGATCGATTCACTGACGGTATCCTACAGCAATGCGGATGTCGTTGAACAAGGGATCACGGACGAGACCGTCCTTCATGTCTATAAACATGACGGGACCACGCTATCCGAAGCAACCGTAGCGTTCAGGGATACAGCCGCAAATACGATCACCGTCACGGGCGTGTCAGCAGTCTCTGATTTTATCATTTCAGGTTCGGTCATCAATCCATTGGTGCCGCCGGTACTTCCGCTGGATTTTGAATCGGCATCGGTCGATTATTCGTTCACGAATTTCAGCGGCGCAACAACAACAAAGATCGCCAATCCGCAGAGCAGCGGGATCAACACCAGCGGATTCGTTGCGAAGACGATCAAAGGTGCCGGTGATCCGTGGGCAGGTTCGTATCTGACACTGTCCGCTCCGGTGGACCTTACGAAAGGGAAGATCTTCAAGGCGAAAGTGTTCATGCCGAAGGTCGGTGCAAGGATGCTCCTGAAATTGGAACATCTCTCCAATGGTGCGATCAATAAAGAGATCGATGCTGTTGCAACAAAAGCCAATGAATGGGAAGAACTCACGTGGGATTTCAGTGCCATCGATGCAACGAAGGATTATCAGAAAGTTGTCGTCATCTTCGATCTTGGAACGGTCGGAGACGGTGGTGCCAACTTTACATACCTCTTCGATGATATCAAACAGGTCGCTGCTCCTGCGGTTGTCACATTCCAGGTGAACATGAAGGTCCAGGCAAAATTGAAGAAATTCAATCCTGCCAAGGATACGGTAGTGATGCGCGGCAATTTCTATCAAGGCTCCGGCAATTGGTGGGACGCCAACGATCAGAAATTGACCGACCCGGACGGCGACAGCATCTATGTCGGTTCGTTCAGTGTTGGTACAGCGCCGAAACGCCTCGGACAGTATAAGTTCGTCATGCGCGGACCGGATGTTTCCGGCGACCGCTGGGAAGCGGATATGGGCGTGAACAAGGACCGTACCGATACGATCCCGTCACTTCCGTGGACACTGCCGGTCGTATGGTTCAGCAACGACAGTACGTCGAAGTACTCCGATAATTTCATCACCTTCCAGGTGAACATGAAGAAACAGATGAAGTTCTCGAAGTTCAACAAAACGAGCGACTCTGTTGTCGTACGCGGTGATTTCAACGGATGGGCAGGCAACAGCAATGTGCTGACCGATCCGAATGCGGACAGCATCTATACCGCCACACTCAACATCACGTCGGTGAGCAAGATCATCTACAAATTCGTCATCCATAAAGCGAGCGGCGATACGTGGGAAAGTTCCAAGGACCGTGTCGATTCACTCCTCAATGGAACACCGAGGACGGAACCGGTCGTGTTCTTCGAGAATGACAGCATCCTTACCGGCGTCCGCCGTGATGAGTCTGCGGTCGTGAAGGAATATGCATTGGGACAGAACTATCCCAATCCGTTCAATCCTGCAACCAAGATCGACTTCTCGCTCCTTGCATCGAGCCGGGTAACGTTGAAGATCTATAACGTTGTCGGCCAGGAAGTAGCGACCGTGGTCGATCAGCAGCTGGAGGCAGGAAAGCACATTGCAACATTCAATGCGTCACAACTGACGAGCGGTGTCTACTTCTATAAACTTGAAGCCGGCGCGTTCACCTCGATCAAAAAAATGATGTTGTTGAAATAAGTTCTTTCGGTGCGTATCCGTGTGAATGGATACGCACCGCTGCGAAAAAAAATCCGTAATCATCTCCGCTCCCGATCCTGAGTCCGGCGATCCGTTCTGCAGAAGGACCTCTGCTTCCGCAGTCCGTATTGTTGTGATGATGAGATCCGTTGAGCAGACCGCTGTCGAATTGAAAATGAAGAAATCCATACACCTAACATCCTCTCTGCTATTGATCGCCGTCGTGCTGTCGGTCCAAGTATCCGCTAAGAATATCCTTACAGCAACAGCTGCTCAGATCACAACGGCACTATCGTCCATCTCACCCGGAGATACCATCACAATGGCATCAGGTACGTGGTCGAATCAAGCGATCGTCTTCAAAGCTACCGGTACGGCTGCCAATCCGATCCTTCTCCGTGCACAAACAAATCAAAGTGTTCTGTTGAATGGAACCTCGACGCTCCGCATTGCGGGAAAATATCTTGTGGTCGAGGGACTCCGCTTTGAGGGGGGATACAGTCCTTCCGGTGCGGTGATCGAATTTCAGGGAACGGATTATTCGGCGAGCAGTTATTGCCGACTCACCCGTACCTCAATTAAAAATTACAATCCGGCGAGTATTGCGACCGACTACAAGTGGGTCTCTCTCTTTGGACAATATAATAGAGTGGACCATTGTTCGTTCGAGGGAAAGACGCATATGGGAACGACGCTGGTCGTCTGGCTGACATCTGCGAATGTTCCGAATTATCACCGTATCGACAGCAACTATTTCGGCCCTCGTCCCATTCTGGTGGACCTGAACGGAGTACCGGCGAACGGCGGCGAATCCATCCGTGTCGGCACGAGCGATTATTCCATGAATGATTCCTACACCACGGTGGAATCGAATCTCTTCGACCGGTGCGACGGAGAGATCGAGGCGATCTCGAACAAATCATGCGAGAATATCTACCGGTACAATGTCTTCACCAGCTGTCAGGGGATGCTGACCCTGCGTCATGGCAACCG
>CALROS020000325.1:0-3350 GCA_943369855.1 Chitinophaga pinensis
TGATCGAAAGCACTCGCACCGAGTGGGACCGCGGAGTAGACCGCTTTCCCTTTGCCGTATTTATTGATGATCACTGCCGGTGCGCCGTCATCAGTGAAGATTCCTGAAACAACGGCATCTTTGCCTGCACGTATCTGTTCGCGGAAATACCGTCCATTCATCGTGAACGTATCATTGCTGCCGTCATGATGCATCGTTACAGGATACGTTCCGTTCTTTCCCGTCCAATCGATCCTTTCAACGTTGAACAATTCCATTAAACCAGCGCCGGGTGAACGGCGGTACGCTCGGTCGAATTCGTCCATGCTCGCCGTGCGCGCATCGGCGACGACAGTACCGCCCTGAGCGACATATCGCTTTAGCAGTTCGGCGGTCTCTGTACGGATGACGATCTGAAAAGGGAGGTAGATGATCTTGTAGGAACAGAGTTGTTCGCAGGAAACTCCCCGGTCGAGCCGAAGGATGTCCGTAGTGATATTCTGTTGATACAAAGCATTGAATGTTCCCGCAATGCTTTCATACATGAATTTGTTGGTGAGCGATTCGGACGTCTGTTCGAGCGTCTTCAGGAGTCCGACCATATCCACGGCGATTGCAGTCTGTGCGGGACGCAGCTCCGCATGTGCGAGCATGGGACCATAATTGCGGATGACCGAGCCGATCTCTTTCACCGCTTCGCCGCGGGGAGCGAGCGTTCCGTTCATTGTTGTCAATCCCCGGCCGAGTGACTGTCTGCCGCGGTGGAACGGTTCCCACTTCCAGAACATGATCCCTTTGCAGTTATTGGAGAGCGCTGTCCAAACGAGAGTGCTCATGGATCGTTTGTCCAAATATCCGTTGAGTGTGAAACCGTTCTGAGCATTGGTGTACAACTCGGTCAGGATGAAACTCTTGGGCTGTGCGGCGGAACGGAACAGAGTGAACGAAAAATTATGCCTCCATTGAGGATACGGTGTCAATCCGTTCCCGCGTTCCCATCCATCCGGATAATATGAAACACCGCAGAGATCATTGAATTCAGTGAATGCCCAATTGTCCGTACCGTACGAGCCGAATTGACCGAAGTCCGCGAACGGTGAACTGACAGGATTCGCGTTGACAGCGTGGAGAGTATCGTATTTTCGGATGAATGATCTGAGCGTGCCGAGCAGTCTTCCATTCAGTTCATTCCGGAAGAGGATCCAGTCGATCGGCGGCATGGAAGAATTCCAGTTATCATTCAGGAACGGAGTGACCTCGCTCCAATCCGTATACTCGTCACCCCAGATGGTCCGGAGCGAGGAGAGGGATCCGTATTTCTTCTTCAGCCAGACACGGAATGAATCGACCGTATGATCGGCATCGGACGAATAGTGCGGTTCATTCCAGACATTATAAAAGCTGAGCGCGGGGCTCTTTCCGTACCGCGCGATCACTTCCTTGAAATATGCATCGACCATCGGCAGAACTTCCGGATGTGCGAAATCGATATTCTCGCGGTTGTTCCGGGACTGGTTCTTTCGGTGAAGTTCGTTCCAAATCCGCGGATTCTCTTTGAACTTCCAGATGGGGAAGTAATGACTTCCTTGTTCTTCCTTGAACATCAGCGGAACGAACTTCAATCCGGCTGATTCGATCGTTCTGATCAGATGATCGGTCCGTTCCCACAGCAGCGTTTTATGCTCCGGATCCCATTGACTCATCGGGAAGATGAGTACTTCTGAAATGCCCGCCTCTTTCATGGCGGCAATATCGGCATCCGCCTGCGAATTGAATTCCTGATCCGTTGCATACTCTTCGTGGAATATATTATAGACAGTCCCCCAATGAATATTCTTTTTCTCCTGACCGTACATTTTCTGTGCGCAATTCAATAATGTCAGCACAATCAAAAGAATCCGGAATGTTTGGATCACTGTCGTTAATCTTTTCATGAAATAATGGTTTTATTCTCTTGTGGGTAAATACTTCGCCGCTTGTCCGAAGGACTCCTTCGGACAAGCGCATTGTCATTCCCGCGTGCTCTTGGCGGGAATCCAAAATGTGGATGCCCGACAGGAACATTTCCCAACGGGATCCCATTGGGACGGGCATGACAAAGAAACCTCGTAGCTTTCCGCGAGGTTGTTCATTTTATCAGATACATTCGTTTCACCGACCGGAATCCTTCGGTCTCGATGGAATACAGATACACACCGCTCGGAATATCCTGCGGCTGGAACCGGACGGAATGCAGTCCTGCCGTCATCTCGGCATCAACGAGCGTCATGATGTGTTGTCCCAGCACATTGAAGACTGAAAGTTTTACATGACCGTTCTTCGGCAGTCCATACACGATGGTGGTGGAAGGATTGAACGGATTCGGGAAATTCTGCTGCAGGGTGAACTCCGCCGGGACGGGCTGTTCTGAAAGAACTGCGGTCGAGACGGCAGTGCCGTACACTTCAAATTCATTCAGCGAATATCCTCCGGAGCCGTTCCGCGTTGTTCCGTACATGCGGATGTATTTTCCGGTTCCGGAAAGATTCGAGAGCGTATCGATCCTCGCTCCCGCCGGGGAAGATGTTCTTGTTGCAATGGTCGTCCACGAGACACCGTTCTCGGACATGTCAATGCGGTAATCTTTTGCGGAAGTGGTATTCCAGTTGAGGATCACCTGTGTGACGGAATACGTGTTCCCGAGCAGCACAAGATGCCACTGCGGATCGAACGCATTGCTTGTCCAATGTGTTTCGGGATCACCATCCAACGCGTTGGAACCGAGATTACCGGAATTCGCTTCGGTGGATGAGACCCTGAAATCTTTGTTCAGAGAGAGTGTCGGTTTATAAATGGATATTTTCGTTACGGCGGATGCTGTTTCCGCGATGCTCGTTGCGATCGTCAGTGTGATCTGGTGGATCCCGAGCGGAAGTGAGACGGTCGGTTTCACTCCGGATGCAATGACCGAATTGTTCTTCTTCCAGGTGTACGAGATGATGCTGCCCGAGTCCGCATAGCTTGCCGATGCATCGAGTGTGACGGATTCCGTCCCATCGCCGTTCGCATCAAGAATGCGCTGATCATTTCCGGTGAATGCTTTCGGTCCCGGCTGCAGGTCCGCCAAGGTGACCACGCGCGGATCATTATAGACAGTGGAGATCCATTCTTTGCTATTATTATCCTGGATCATATATGCCCAGGTGAGAAAATAGAGCCACGGCTGCTGGGAAAGGAGAGAAGGATCCGTCAGTTTTCCATCCTCACCGATAGCGAAGAGTTTTCCTTTACTGCCGAAGAGCTGCTGGTATTGATTCCAGGAATTTGCCCCGGAATAATCGGGATAATCCCATGCGATGATATCCACTACATCGTCTCCGGGATACCAGTTC
>CALROS020000326.1:0-3343 GCA_943369855.1 Chitinophaga pinensis
ACATAGTATTATACGCACATGAAGGATTAACTATTCATTCATCCTTATGATGGATTCCCTTCAAGAAAGAACAATTGCATATTATAATGCACCAATGATGTATCATTGCTCAATGATCATGTTGTTCCATAAAAAAGGAGTTCATCGTATGCGTACCGTAATGATCGCATTTACATTGATCTGTTCGGCCGCTGCCGCCGATGCGCAGATCAGTATCAATTTTGGCATCAATATCGACCGTCAGCCGGTCTGGGGACCGATCGGATACGATCATGTGGAATATTATTACCTGCCTGATATCGAAGTGTATTACAATGTTCCTCAGCAGCGGTTCTATTATTTTGAAGGGGGCGTTTGGGTCGGACGCTCGGCGCTGCCGTATCGGTACAGGAATTTTAATTTTTATAATTCGTATAAAGTGGTGATCAACGAACGGGAGCCGTATCGCCGGCACAGCATATTTCGAGCACAGTACCAGATATTCAACGGTCGTCATGATCAGCAATCCATCCGCGACAGCCGAGATTCGAGATATTTTATCAATGAACACCATCCGGAACACAAAACATGGAAAGATCAACAGCGTAATGAGGGGAAGGCTAAATCGCGTGAACGCGGCGGCAAGCGAATTCGGAGGTAGATCTCCTGCTGGATATCAAAAAAGGAATATAAGTAGTCTAAACTATCTGAATAAAAAAAAGGACGCAATATGCGTCCTTTTTTTGTGCCGAGGAAGGGACTCGAACCCTTAATGCCGTAAAGCGCTAGCTCCTAAGGCTAGTGTGTCTGCCAATTCCACCACCTCGGCGGTCGTTTCTGCATCAATATACGAAAGGCTGGTTTCTTCTCCAAAATAGAAATATTATCTGTGCACCTTGCGCGGCGTTTCTCTTTCTGCGTAAATTGTCCGCAATGAAGATCCTTCTCTCTATTGCTCTCTTTTCATTCATTCTTTCTGCCCAGCAGTCCGCATTGAAGCATATCACGATCAATGACGGTCTTTCGCAGAACTTTATCTATTCCATCTATCAGGATGCGAAAGGATTCATCTGGTTCGGTACGAAGGATGGTCTGAACCGGTATGACGGTTACACGTTCAGGATCTATCGTAAAGATAATGCCGATCCGGCTTCGCTGACGGACAATACCGTTACAGCGATCCATCAAACATACAATGATCGGCTTTGGATCGGCACTGCGGCGGGGGGTGTCGTTGAATTCGATCAGCGTCATTCTTCATTCCGTCAGATCCTGCATTCACTTCCAACCATTTCAGCGCTGCGTGATCATCAGATTAATGTGATCAATTCTACAAAGGACGGCAGGATCCTTATCGGAAGCGCAGGTGCCGGTCTCTTCATCTATGAACCTGTTAAGGGAGTGTGGAAGGTATTCTCCTCCGATTCTTCCAGAACAGAACATCTGTTGGGGAATTCGATCGCCGATGTATCGGAAGATTCTGCCGGGAATATCTGGGTCGCTGCGAATGGATTGAACGTGATCGGGAAGGACGGTCATATCATCCATCCTGACCGCGGGCCGGAAGATCCGGCTTCACCCGGCGTGAACAGGATCACCGGATTGTACTGTGATCCGCAGCGAAGGATGTGGGTCAGTTTCCGCAATGGTATCGATCTGTATACCGGGATGTCCTCCCGGCGCATCTTTACCGCAACGGAAGAGAATAATTATTTCTGGATGGGGAGGGTCCGCCGTGCTTCGAACGGAATGCTCTGGGCTGCATCCGTCCATCATCTTCACCGGATCGATCCGAAGACATTCGAGGTACGCGAAGCTGCTTCTTTCAATGATGAGCGGATCTCAGGAGGATTCACGGTCGACCGCTCGGATAATGTATGGGTCGGCACTGCGGGATGGGGAGTGGTGATGTACAATCCGCGGACCGATGCATTCGGAAAAAGGGTCGGAATATTTTTACCGGAAGTGTTCGGCAAAGAATATTCAATAATTGAGAAGTTTGCACAGCGCATTCCCGGATCGAGCACTATCGATCCTGCGATGCGCGGTAATGAATTCCGGATCCCGTTCCGTTCAACATCCGGTGATCTCTTTGTCGCAACTTCCGATGCCTATTTCTATCGCTTGACTCCGGCGGGAGTTGTCAGCCGTTATCTTCTCGTGCCGGAAAATACTCTTGACCGGAAATCTCATGCTCCAACTGCCGTCTTTGAGGACAGTTCCCATACAGTGTGGATCATTCGCAACAACGGCATCGTCCGGTTTGAAGATAAGCCGAAATTGTTCGATCTGATGCCGCTGTATCCCGATTCGTCATCCAATCCGAACACTTCCGGTTATACCGATATCTCTGCGGTAACGGTAACGAGGGATGGAATCATCTGGTTTGGAACTCCAACGAACGGATTATTGAAACTGGACCCGAAGAGCGGTCGGAAAACATGGTATCACTATCGGGAATTCGATCCGAATTCCATCTCACATAATCATGTGCTCTCGATCGTTGAGGACCCGAATTCACCGGAGCGGTTTTTATGGATCGGAACGGACGGCGGCGGATTGAACAGGCTCGACCGAACAACAGGAATATTCACCGCGGTGAACGAACATCATGGTTTCCCGAATAATACAGTCTATGGAATTCTGACCGACGAACGAAAGACCTTCTGGATCAGCACCAATAAGGGACTGGTCAATTTCGATCCTGCTGACGGAAGCATGAAAGAATACGATGTGTACGACGGACTGCAGAGCAATGAATTCAACCGGAAAGAATATTTCCGGCGGCAGGATGGACGGATGTATTTCGGCGGTGTAAGCGGATACAATGCATTCTTTCCATCACAGATCTCGGCGAATACAATACTGCCGCTGGTGAACTTTACGGACCTTCGGTTGTTCAACAAACCGGTCCGGTTCAAATCCGACACATCCATCCTTCGCCAACCGATCGAATTCACGGAGAAGATCGAGTTGAACTACAGCGACAATGTAGTGACATTAGAATTCGCCGCGATGGAATTCACTGCCTCGGCAAAAAATTCTTACAAATACCGGCTTGATGGTTTTGATAATGAATGGATACAGAACGGAACATCTCGTACTGCAACCTATACCAATATCGACCCGGGTGAATATACATTCTGTGTGAAAGCAGCAAACGGAGACGGAGTGTGGAACGAGGAGCCGGCGAAACTTCTGCTGGTCATCCGACCGCCGTTCTGGTGGACCTGGTGGTTCCTCACGATCGTCGGACTGATCTTTGTCTCGTCCGGACCGCTCATCTATTATCTGCGTGTTACCGGTCTGAAAAAGGAACAGCAGAGACAGCATGAGGTCTCGCGCATGCTCATTGAAAGTCAGG
>CALROS020000327.1:0-3338 GCA_943369855.1 Chitinophaga pinensis
CATTTTTTGTACATATCTGTATATTTCGCATCACCTCAAACGATCACATTACCATTTCGGATGATCTATGAAGAATTTTTTCTATAAAACTAAAGTCCCTTAATTTCTTTCACCTATTCCAAAGGAGATGAGACGTTGTCATTCGTCCCAGCCAAAATGTTCTTCACCAAAGGCGTCGGCAGACACAAAGATTATCTGCAGTCATTTGAACTTGCCCTTCGCAACGCCGGCATTGAAAAATGCAACCTTGTTACCGTATCCAGCATCTACCCCCCCAAATGTAAACGTATCTCCGTCGCCGATGGTCTGAAACTGCTCGAACCCGGCCAGGTGACCTTTTGCGTTATGGCGAGAAATGCTACCAATGAACCGAACCGCCTCGTCGCTTCCTCTATCGGTGTGGCGATGGCTGCGGACGATTCACAATACGGATACTTGTCTGAACATCATCCTTTTGGTGAGACCGAAGATAAAGCGGGCGAATATGCAGAGGATCTGGCTGCAACGATGCTAGCAACCACACTGGGTCTGGAATTCGACCCGAATGTTGCATGGGACGAACGGGAAAAACACTTCAAAATGAGCGGAAAGATCCTGAAGACCTTCAACGTGACCCAGTCCGCCGAAGGTGATAAGGACGGGAAATGGACCACCGTTATTTCAGCGGCTGTTCTTCTTCCATAGCTTATTGCCGTAGAGACGGATAATTATCCGTCTCTACGATTACATTTTTGAAATAAAAAAGGGACGCATTTGCGTCCCTTTTTTTATATCTGTTTCTGAAGATCTATACTTTCTTATCGAATGCCTTCCTGTATTCGTCATAATAGGTCATGACGGATTCGACATAATTTGCTGTTTCCTTCCAACCCTTAAAATATCCATTGGTCGGTCGGCGGTCATCCCAAACGAACCGGTGAAGGGACGAGTACTTCTTTGAGAGCAGAGAAAGTGAGTTTTTGACCGATTTCCACTCTTTTGGATCATCATTCACATATTCGGCCATTTTCTGAGCATCATTGATGCGCCCCGGACCGGCATTATACGCTGCCAATGTGAACTTGATCCTGTTTTCTTCGCTCAGTCCATCATTCCCAAACTGCTTATATAATTGGGAAAGATAGAACACACCCCCTCGTATGTTCCCGTGAGGATCTTCAAATGCTGTACTGTCCAATCCCATCTTTTCAGCGAGTTCGGTCTGGGTTGCGGGCATGATCTGCATGAACCCCTTGGCCCCTTTTTCGCTCTCAGCGGAATGGTCGAACCGTGATTCTACTTTAATAACAGCTACTACTAATCTCCAATCCATTCCATACCGTTCGGAATAGGAGCGGATCGTTTTTCCATATTTATTCAGAATTGCTAAGGATTTTTGATCAAGTTTAGTACTGATTTCCTCTTCAATAAAGATCTTATCAGACTTCCCTGAGAAGGTCCCGTCAAAACAGCCGAAGATCAGGAACGGAACAAACAGGAAAGCGTTGAATAGGGTCTTTTTCATTACACGCTCAAGTTGTTGAGAAATCCCTTCAAATTTCGAAGGTTCAATTGCCCGGCCGTTACAAGGTTAACAAGCTCCCTGAATCGACCATACAAAGGTACCCAAACTTACGGTACCGCCAAAGTTAAATAATTCTAATGTTTACTTAGATAGGTTACGGTTCTTTAGATAGGAAAGAACCACCGAGATGGTAAGGATGGAGAGGATGATGGAGAGAGAAATGACTGTATCGATCTTATAGAAGTCCATGATCAGCATTTTAATGCCGACATACGCCAGAACAATGCCGACCCCGTATTTTACATAGAGGAATGAAGCATGAACTTCAGCCAAGACGAAATACATGGACCGGAGTCCCAAAACCGCCATAAGATTGGATGTCAGAACGATAAATGTATCGGTCGTGATGGCAAAAATTGCCGGAATCGAGTCGATAGCAAAGACCACATCCGTCGTTTCTACCACCAGTAAGCAGACAAATAGAGGGGTCGCCATTACTTTGCCCGCTTCTTTTATAAAGAACCGGTGTCCCTTATAGTCGTTCTTCACCGGGACGATCTTCCGGAAGAGATTAACGGCAACATTCTTCTCAGGTTCAATGGTCGCATCATCTCCGTACACCACTCGGTATCCTGCGTAAACCAGCATAGCACCGAAGATATAGAGGATCCAGTGGAACTGCTCCACAAGAGTGGCGCCGAGTATGATCAGAACGCCGCGCAGGATGATGACACCGACTATGCCGTAATTCAGCACACGCCGTTGGTCCTTCAGCTCCACTCCGAAAATGGTAAAGACGATCAGGAAAACGAAGAGGTTGTCGACAGAGAGGGATTTCTCTATGATATAGCCGGTGAGGAACTCGAGAGCTTTTTGCGGTCCATGCGTATAATAGATCACCAGGTTGAAGGTCAGTGAGAGAACAACCCAGAATATGCTCCAGTATATCGCTTTTCGTAAAGGCATTTATCGTTTAATTTGTTATATTCTCTTCCAAGATAGTGATTCGATACTTCAATACCAATGAGAATTTTATACTATGCGGAACGTTTTCAGTAAAAAACTTTCGATCCAGCCATTTTCTTTCATTGTATTCTTCACTCTCCTCTTTTGGGGGTGTGAAACGAAGAAGACGGAACAACCGCAGCCCCAACAACAGAATCAACAGACAATGCAGAAGAACATTCCGATATTCGACGGTAAGCGGTCTTATGAAATGCTCCTTGCGCAGACTAATTTGGGTCCGCGAAATCACGGTTCGATCGGTCATTCAAAGTGTATAAATCTCCTGGAATCCGAGTTGAAGAAATATACAGAGAATGTTACACTGCAGCGTTTCTCTCAAAAAGGATACAACGAGACCCTAAACCTGACGAATGTCTTTGCTCAATTCAATCCCAAAGCATCGAAACGTGTGCTGTTGACCGCACATTGGGATTCGCGTCCCAGAGGCGAAGAGGATACAAATCCGGAATTAAGGAATAAACCGATCATCGGCGCGAATGACGGAGCCAGCGGGGTGGCAGTCCTTCTCGAACTCGCCCGGTTATTCAAGACCAATCCCCCGCCTATCGGTGTGGATATTCTGCTGACCGACGGTGAGGATTACGGCGATGCACGGAAAGACGGGAATACCGACCTCTACTTCCTCGGTGCCCGCCATTTTGCCAAGACAAAAGCTCCCGATTATCTTCCGCAGTTCGGAATATTGCTCGACATGGTGGGAGACCGCGATCTTCAGATACCGCTTGAGCTGAATTCGATGGACTTCGCTCCTCAGATCGTGGATATGGTCTGGAGCACCGCTGAAGAGGTCCGCTCCACTCAATTCGTC
>CALROS020000328.1:0-3336 GCA_943369855.1 Chitinophaga pinensis
TCCGGAGGAAGTTTTGATATGCGTATCGGATCCGGCGCCACAGTGAGTGTGGTGCGCGTGCTGTTCAATGGCAGTTCAAATTCTACCATTTCCATGTCGCTGACAAGCTACGGCTCCAGCACGGAAGAATTTAATTCGGTGGTGATCAATAAAACAGGCGGGGCAAAGGTGATCATCGCATCCGGGAACATGTTCATGAATAATAATTCATCCCAATCTCCGGATACACTGATCTTTACCAACGGTATTGTGGAAACTCAGGGAACTTCAGGACTATATATGTTACGCACGTCGTCGTTTGGAGTGATTGGGTACTCCAGTGCGAGTTATGTCAATGGTACATTTGGGATCGGATTATCAAATACAGCAAACGCTGTGACGAGCCGTGACCTTCCCATTGGAGATGCATCGACCTATCGGCCGATCACTATTCAGAATATTTCACCGTCGGTTGCCAATGCGACCGGACATTATATCTGGGCCAAAGTGATAACCGGAAACGCAAATAATTCCAGTTCTTTTGCCGGGGGGATCGATAAAGTATCGGCAGTACGATACTATCAAATTGGATACAATGGAACGAATCCTATTGGATTCGCTACCGTGACGCCGACCTATCGAAGTGATGATGGTGTTGTCTCGGGGAATACCGATCTGAGAGTCGCATATTCCACTGATTCCCGCGCTACTTGGACAGGCATTGGTCCGTCAAGTCATACCACAAGTATTACTGGTTCGCCGGTCTCGATCAAAGCGGATACATTGAATCCAAATCTTTCTATCAGCACCGGTACAAGTTTTTTCCTCTCATTAGCGAATGCAACCGGCACAACAGTTAATGCACTACCTGTTGAACTTACGTCATTCTCCGCACGAGCAAATCACGGTGCCGTTGAGCTCATCTGGTCCACCGCCACCGAAGTGAACAATGCAGGATTCGACGTGGAAAAGATGGTGAATGGTTCATGGTCGAAGCTCGGATTCGTGGAAGGGAACGGGAATTCGAATGTTCAGCATGCATATTCATTTGTGGATGCTGCTGCCCGTGGAAAAGAATCATACCGGCTGAAGCAGATGGATCGCGATGGACGATTCACGTATTCCGCTGTTGTTGAGGCATCTGCTCCGCTCACCGCGCAGGATTATACACTGTCGCAGAATTATCCCAATCCGTTCAATCCTTCAACGAAGTTCTCCTTCGCAGTGAAGAATACGGAACAGGTGACCATCACTGTATATAATGCGCTCGGACAAGCGGTCGAGACACTCTTCAACGGCATCGCCAATGCCGATGAACTGTATTCGGTCAGCTTCAACGGGAAGGATCTCTCGAGCGGTGTGTATTACTAGTCGCTCCGTTCCGCATCACGGAATGAGGTCCGTAAAATGCTGATGATGAAATAAAGGTCTGTAACTATTTTAGTAACACCTCACAAGTTTCTCAAACCTATGAGGTGTTCCGGATCTTCAGCAGAAATCAGGGTGGTGCTTGGGTGACCGGGCACCATTCTCTACGACGAAAGACCTTATGAAAATACTATACACAATCTCTGTTCTTATCCTTATCATTCTCTCTTCATCCCGCGTTTCCGCCCAGGCATTCCTGAATGCGAACGGTCCGGGAAATACTTTTGAAGAGATCACTGCCGCCCTTGCTCCCGGCAATGATACGTCCGCAGTTGAGGACCCGCAGTGTATCCACGCAGGACGGCACATCGTTGAAGTGTGGGATAATACTCTCGGAAAATATGTCTTCGAATACCATATCCATGTTGCCGAGGATAATGACCGCTGCATCAATTTCGACCGGCAGCGTGTCGAGATCAAAACATATGAACCCTCTCCGGATAATCTCAAAGGAGTGACGGGGGAGACCATCCTCTACAAGTGGCGGTTCAAGGTGCCGGTGGGATTCAAACCTTCATCGAATTTCACGCACATCCACCAGATCAAAGCGGTAGGCGGGGACGAGTCCGAACCGCTCATCACACTTACGGTGAGGAAAGGTTCGCCGAATAAGATCGAACTGATCCATGACAATACGAATCACGTCACATCGGCCAATCTGTCTCTCTTTGAAGGGAATTGGGTCGAGTGCACGGAAGTGATCACCGTCGATTCACTGCATGGGAAATATTCCATGTCCATCAAAAAAGTGAGCGACGGAACAACGATCCTTTCCTACAGCAATAACGACATCATGACCATCCGCTACAATAATAATTTCATCCGTCCGAAATGGGGCATCTACCGCAGTCTGCTCTCTTCGGCGGACCTCCGTAACGATACACTCTGGTTCTCGGATTTTTACATTGCGGAGAATGCCACCACTGTTCTTCCGTCCGCTCCGTCATCCCTTTCGGCGACTGTTGCGTCGGCAAGTCAGATCGATCTTTCGTGGACGGATAATTCATCGAACGAAGAGAATTTCCTCATTGAGCGTTCACCGAACGGTTCAACATGGACTCAGATCGCTTCGGTCAATCCGAACAGTACATCATATTCCGACGGCGGCGTTACGAGCGGTACAGTCTATTATTACAGGATCCGTTCTGCAAACACATTCGGGAATTCATCCTATTCCAATACCGCATCCACAACTACGCCGACTGCACCTGTCAAATATACATCCACCGGAAATTCCGCTCTGTGGAGCACGCAGGTCTGGTCCCCGGCGGGGACGCCGGGTTCCATCGATACGGTCGTTATTGCGAACGATCTGACGCTCGATGCCGATATTTCTCTCGCACAGCTGACGGTCAATTCCGGCTCAACGCTCACCGCGGGAACGTCGAGGACCATCGGAGGAAATATCACTGTCAATGGTACATTCCTTATCAATTCAAGCCCGGTCACGGTAACAGCGTCAGGAAATGTTACGGTGTCCGGCACCGCTGCCGTACTGAATATCGCAAGCGGTTCGAATAAACTGCAGGGGGTCTCAGGCAAGACCTTCACATTGAGCAACGGTGCGGCGGCGAAATTCTCCGTTTCCTCGACCGCTTCTCCTGCTACGCTCATTCCGGCATTCACCTGGGTGGTGGATAATTCCGTGAATGCAACAACGATCACCATGGCCGGGGGATCGACGAGTTTTACCATCGGTGATCTGCCGAATTCCCAATTGTACGGGAACATCATTCTGACAACATCATCTTCCCCGGGAACCGGACCGACATTCACATTCTCATCCCCCAGAACGATCAACGGAAATCTATCCTATCAATCTCTCGGCCGTCCTTTGATCGTGAATCAATCCGCTGTTATCACATCGAACGGCCCGAGTGCCTCGGTAACGTCGACCGCTGCCACACAAACGGTGACGGTGAATATCTC
>CALROS020000329.1:0-3333 GCA_943369855.1 Chitinophaga pinensis
GTGACCTTGAGCTACAATCATTTTGAACAACTCAATATCACTCTGCAGAGCATTCTTTCATATACAAAGGATATCCGGTTTGAGATCATTGTCGTTGACAATAATTCAACGGAAGGTGATATTCTTGAAGCGGTCCTACCTCACGATGCTATTCACATCATAAAAAATGCGCGGAATATCGGCTGGCCCTCCGGGGTGAATGTAGGACTTGCGCATGCGCACGGCCGTTATATCTGTATCGTCGATAACGACATTATCTTCAACAGTAATGTCGCTCATTCGCTTCTTGGGATGATTCAGAACGAAGGCGGCAATGTGATCGCGGCACCGATGCTTCTTAATACGGACGGGTCGAGACAGAATTCCATATCTGATTTCCCTGGCCCGCTCAATCAATTGGGAGTGATGCTGTTCCTGAATGTACTATTCCCGAAATGTTCATGGACCAATCCTGAACATATGAATTATTCTGAAGATCATTCCCCGCGTAGTGTTGAAATGGTCATGGGGGCGTGTATGATGTTCCCGGTGAGCGTCGTGAAAAATGCCGGTTTGTTCGAAGAGGAATTATTCCTACACTATGGGGATACCGATATTTGCCTTCGTCACCTGAGGCTTGGGGGTAAAGTGTTGTTCGTCCCGACAGTCACCGCAGTGCACATTGGAAGTTTGGCCTCGAAGAATATGCAATATTCCGGCTATGATCATTTTGCCGGAGATATGCCGGTGTATTACCGGAAATATTTTTCTACGGCCGCCGTCGCACTACTGTTATTGATCGGCATTTGTTCGTCGTTTATCCGGTCGATTCTTTGGCTCGTTATCGGAATACTTTCCATGAACAGCATGAGGATCAAAAAAGCGCATCATTTATTTGTGAAAGGACTGAAAATTATGGAAGCAGCAATCATGAAAAGAACAACAGGACGGTGATGATCCAAACCTCGAGACCGTCACTTGGACGGGAAGAAATCGATGCAATCGAAAACGTATTTGTGAGTGGCTACCTCGGCTGCGGTGATGAATCGAAGGAATTTGAACGTCGCTTGAGTGACTATCTGACAAGGGAGGCAGTGTGTGTCTCGTCGGGAACGTCGGCCCTGCATTTATCGCTTGCCGCTCTTGGGATCGGTGCCGGTGATGAAGTGATCGTACAGTCGTTGACATTCCTGGCAACATTCCAGGCAGTTGCGGTGACGGGTGCCATACCGGTCCCCTGCGATATAGTTTCTGATGATCTGAGATTGGACCTTGCCGATGCTGAACGCAAATTGACCGGCCGAACGAAAGCGATCATACCTGTCCATTATGCTGGATACCCTGGTATTCCTGATGAAGTGTATGCATTCGCTGCACGGCATCATCTGCGTGTGATCGAAGATGCTGCTCACTCGTTCGGCGGAACGTGCGGCGGCCGCAGGATCGGTTCGTACGGTGATATCACCTGCTTTAGTTTCGATCCCGTCAAGACCCTCACATGCGGTGAGGGAGGAGCAGTCGTATCGAATGATGAATCTGTGCTCTCGGCAGTAAGAGAGATGAGAATGCTGGGAATTCGTAAGGATGCTGAGCAACACGGTTCGGATCCGCGTGCGAATGTATTTGCTCGCGGATGGCGCTATCACATGAATAATATCAATGCTGCGATCGGGCTTGTGCAATTCCGGAAACTGGAAGAGACAATCCGCAAACGACAGATGTTGACCTCTCTGTATCGTGAACGGTTAAAGGATAGAAAATATCTTGAGATATTCCCATATGAATACCGATCGATCGTTCCGTACATTTTTGTGGTACGATTGAAAACATCCGCCAGTGCATCAGTGATCGCAGCTATGAAACTGAGGGGAATCGAATGCATCAATCATTATTTTCCGCCGCACCAACAGCCGTTCTTTCGCGGCATATCGGAAGTTCATTTGAAGAATGTTGAAGAGATATCTCCGTTCCTTCTTTCGCTGCCGCTCCACACAGAATTATCATCCGATGATATTGAATCTGTTGTCCGCGCTCTCGATGACATTTTGGGGGAATGAGAGGGACCGTCAGCCGGTGCCGATATGCTGCAAATATATTGCAATGCGGAATAGCCCATGAATCATTTCAGTACTCTCATAGTATTTATTTTCACCGTTCAGAATGCACTGGACGCGCAATCCTCCACGGCGGTCCAGTGGTTCCCCGACTCCACCTTTGTCTCGGCATTCACGGCTGATGCCCACGCACACCGGACGGAAGCGGAGAACATCCTCATCTCGAAGAATATCCGCGCATCGATGGGGACGATGATACCGTTCCTCACGGCAGATCTGTTCAACACCTCGGTCCAGGCAAGTGTCGGAGCGTCGGTCCATTTCGAACTTCATCCGGTGGGACAAGCGCAGATCGTAACGAACGATTATTATATCGATTTCCTTACGGTGGATATACCGGTGCAGAGATATTTGTTCACCCGGTGGGTGATCGGTCACACCAGTCATCATTTCAGCGATAATTGGTATGAACGATTGAAGTTGAATACTTCCGTCCGTTACTCGCGTGATTATATGAAACTCTACACAATCTACGAACAGGACCGAAACACACAATGGTATCTCGGTGCGGATTATGCATATGTCTTTACGGTCGGCAGAAAAATCTCGAAGCCATGGATCTTCCAGACCGGGGGCATTGTCCCGTTACTGGAATTCGGAAGTTCAGTATTGTATGCTGCTGCCGATTGTAAGGTCCATCAGGAGGCGGGGTTTGCCGCAACGAATACTGCACAGTTCGGCATGATGCTGCCGATGCAGCACGGCCGGGTCGTTCGGCTTTTTCTTCAGCACCGCTCCGGACTCGATGAACGGGGACAGTTCTTTCCTGAGCACCGATCATTCTCCGTTTTTGGTCTTTCTTTCGAGTGAAATTCCATTCAATCCGCTGCATTTCCCCTCCACTATCAATGGAATTTGTTCCATTTTAACTGAATTCTGCGTACTCTACCGCCGTTATCTTCTGTTGAACTGAACGGTCATTTCGGTTATCTTTTTGTATCACCATCGGGAATTTCCATGAGAACTCTCCTTATTTTCGTATCTATTCTCTCCTCTACAATAATGGCACAATCGATCGGCATCATCCCGGCACCCCGGTCCGTTACGGAAAAGAATCTCGAATTCAAACTGAGTTCATCCACACGCATTGTCATCGGCAGCGATTCGCCGGGGATGGAATTCATTGCTGAGCAGGTGAATGAAGGACTCGCATCACTGAAAGAGGCGCATATGAAAGTGACCGCCGAAGAGTCCGTGCGTAAATTGACCTCGAATTTCATCTATATCGGCAGACCGACGG
>CALROS020000330.1:0-3328 GCA_943369855.1 Chitinophaga pinensis
TAGAATGTGATCGCCCCGTTATCATCTCCGTTCATCTCTTTCAATCTGCCTAATCGGTGCAGTGAAACAGCCTCACCCAGATGTGATCCGTTCCGGATGAAGATCGTCATTGCCTGTTCGTATACCTGTTCTGCCCTTATCAAACCGTCCCGTGAACCCTGCGCGGCTGAGCTGCGAGAAAGACAATCCCCGATCCTTACAAGAAGATATGATTGTGTGAGCGGATCAGAGGCGGTGTTGACCGCGTTGTATGCTTTTACGAACTGCTGCTGGGCTTCAGGAAACGCGAAGTGGTGAAGAAAGAGCTCGCCCAATCCGATGCGGGCTCCGACCACTGCCGCGGCATCGACATCAGGACTGTGTGTTTCCGACATTGTTATTACCTTCTCGAACTGCGATCTGGCGAAAGCCCATTCTCCGGCAGCACTGAATGCTTTGCCTGCCTCTGTGAAGAACAATGAGCGTCCGCCCGATCTGTCAGAAGCGAGGAGTGCGGCTGCTTCACGATAGTAACTGAATGCTTTGTCGGCATCGCCTGAAGCGGCTGCTGCATGCATCCGGATCTGCAGCGCATCGATGATGGACGCGGTGAGATGAAGTTCTTTAGCGAGCGAATACGCGTTGAGAGCCGCCGTTGCGCTCCGTTCATATTGGTGCAGGGAAGCGTGGAGTTTCGCAAGGTCGAGCGCGGCAGTCATGGCGATCTGTCCGAGACGGAATAATTTCGCATTGTTATACGTTTCCGTCAGCAGTGAAACTGCGTCGGCGGTGTTTCCCAGCTGGGAATAGATCTTCGCAGTCTGCAGCATGATCCTGAATTCGGAACTCCGGTCCTCGCCGCGGCGGTAGATCTCGCGCAGTGCTGTGAGCGTACCGAGTGCGGGACTCAGTTTTCCCGAAAGGATCTGAATGGTCGAGAGCGTGGAATAATTCTCGGTAAGCTTGGTCTCGTTGTTCGCTTCGAAGTGAAGGTCGATACTTTCGGTGATGAGCCGTTCCGCTTCATCGTAGTTCTGCCGGTTCATTTCCTCCAGCGCCTGACCGGATAATTGGTCCGCCCGTTCGAGCGGCGGCTTGTCCGATGTTCCGCAGCCGGAGAGAAGGAGAACAATAATGGAGAGAATATGGATCGGATATTTCATTGATTCAATATAAGAAGAGCTGTTTAAAACAAAAAGTCCCGCAAGGCGGGACTTTTTGTGATAGGTATCTGTCGTCTGGTTAGAATGCGAAGAACACACCGCCGGTGAATGATTTGTATTTGCCGATGTTATAGTCTGCATTGATATTGATAACGAACAGACGGAGACTTGCTCCGAGAACGAGACGGCTGGTATTCTTACCGTCGATCTCAACATTGACTGAAGGAGGAGCAACGCCGAGTGCCGGGTCGAATGCGCTAGCGGGTGCTGTGTAGTGGACTGTGAATTTCGATTTTTCGAACATATAACCGGCATACGGTGTCAGATTGAGGAAACCGAAGCCTAACTGTTTGCTGACATTCAGACCGAATGCCGTTCCCTTCATTTCGAAGAGAGGATCGATCTTGAGGGTCTGGGTATAATAGGATGCAGCGACATCAACAAACGGGATAGGGAGGAAGTAGCCGAGGTTGTGCTGAATGCCGAAGCCTGTCCAACTTAAATCTCCGCCGAGATCCGCAAGTTTATATTTCGGAACGTATCGAAGTGTGACCTGGGTACCGAAAAGAGTGCCCAAGGTCAACTGCGGTGCGGCGAACGGAAGCATTTTCAATTTCTGGAGAACCTCGATACCGCCGAAACCCGTTTTCACTTTTTGGCCTGCGACTGAAACGGTTCGATTCTGCCCCGCAACATTCACTGTAATAGAAGGTGTCGTCACTTCAAGCATAACTTCGGAAGTAGCATCTCCTGCTTTGTAGACGTTACCGATCGCTGTTGGACCGCTGATCTTGATATCGGTGACCGATTTTTGTAATTGGGTACTGACCGCTGCACGGATCTGTGCATCGAGCGAAGCATTACCTGTGCCGGGGTTGATGCCGCTGACAAGATTATCCGCTTGGACTTTATTGAATGTGAACTGACCGGCTTGGCTGAATGATTTATCATCGTCAGCGTATGGTGTTCCCATAACAACGAGACCCACTTCCAGATCGATACCGAATAGTTTTGTCTGCGGAGCTTTATGGAACAGACCGCCGTTAAAGTTTGTGTTCAAACCCTGACCGACCGGGCTGATATATCCTTCGACGGCAGGGCCGGCGAGTTGATTCAGAACGTTTTGCAGGTCGCTCTGTGAGAAAGCTGAGCCAGCCAACAACACAACTGCTAGAACAACTGAGAGTAGCGTTTTTTTCATGTGAGACCCCTTTTATATTGTGTGAATGGATATGAAACTAAACAGTACGGAGAATAATTGTTGTTGTTTGAGGGGAGGTAATTTTTTTGACTGATATCATTGATTGCATATCGTATAGAAGACACTACAAATATAGTGCTTTATTGGGCAAAGGCAATAATATTTTTTATGTTACAACACCGGAAAGGTTGCTATATTCACTAATATAACGGTATTGTGTCTTTGGTCAATTAAACAAACGATACCATTGAGTGAAATCCGAGTTGGAACCGTTCACAATCCCAAAATATTCACATGTGAGACGCAATGAAACCACAAGTCAGTGATGATCCTGTACGAAGCAACATCCTTATTCTTCTCTCTATATTATTGTCCATTCTGGTATTGGACAGAGTCGTGTCATTCCTGTTCACCGGGAAAGATCTGTTGATCCCGTTCGTAGTGGCGTTGTTCCTTTCCATGCTCTTCAGTCCGATCGCAGAATTTCTGGAGCAGAAAAAACTCCCGTCATTTATTGCTGTTCTCTTAAGCATCGTTATCACCATTGCTATCCTGTTCGCCGTCTTTGAGATACTCTATACCAGTATTACGGCATTTATCGATCAGTGGTCGATGCACCGTCAGGATTTTGCTGAATTGGAGACTGCAGTACGAAAGAGCTTTGGAAGTGCCGGACATCCCGTGGAAGGGGATAAATGGACCGAGAGTCCGAAGATCGCGGGTTGGCTGAAGACAATCGCGTCGGAAGCGCAGACGTTCTTTTCGGAATTAGCGCTGTCATTGTTGTTCCTCCTTTTCCTGATGTCGGGACGGAATAAACTGCTTAAAAAGATCCGAATCGCGTTTCCGGAAAATATCTCTGGCCAGGTGGATCACGTTATCCACAATATTCACAGAGATGTTATGAAATACCTGAAATTGAAAACGATCATCGGCCTGTCGGTAGGCGTTTCTACCGCTATCGCCTTGATGCTGTTCGGGATCG